>JAYVIK010000205.1:0-3453 GCA_043770265.1 Flavobacterium sp.
GCTTTCGACGGCCGCTTTCAAGGCATATCCATCGCGGATATTCATTGTTCTAAGGATTTCGCCTTCGTTGGTCACAAAAACGGAACCATCAGTAAGAACACCATCGATGTCAAAAATGAAGGTGGTAATATCGTTCATTAATTCTTTATAACTCTTTGCCATTATTTTGTATGGATTGTGTTAGTATTTTGTAAATATTTTTTTGATTTTCATTGGATAAAAAGTCCAAATGAGAGTTAATAGTCTTGGTATCGTTGCGTTTTGCAGGACCAGTTTGTGCCTCTTGTGGTGCAAGTGTCATCACCTTATTTGCCGTTTCCAAAAGTAAGGGTTTTAAAATTTCAAAAGGAACTTTATTTTCTTCACATATTTCGTTGCCAATTTGGTATAAGTGATTCACAAAATTATTCACAAAAACAGCCGAAACATGCAAAGCTTTTCGTTGTTGGGAATCGATTTTGAATACAGCATTAGAAATACTTTCAGCCACATTTTTTAATAATTCAAAATCAGAATTATTTTCACTTTCCAAACAAATTGGAATGTCACTAAAATCAATTGCTTTGTTTTTAGTAAAAGTTTGCAGTGGATAAAAAATTCCTTTTCTGTTTTTAGCATTCAAAGAATTTATAGCAACGCTTCCTGAAGTATGAACAACCAAACAATTTTCGAAAGGAATTTGCGAAGAAACTGTAGCAATAGCATCATCTGAAACCGCAATAATGTATAAATCGGCTTCGGCCAAATCAGTATAAGTAGAAATGATTTTATTGTAATTGAATAGGGGAGTGACATTTTCTTTTTGCCGGGCAAACACCTGGACGACCTCGACTGTTGCGCTTTTGGCGAAAGCCTCAATCAAATGATGAGCAACATTACCAGAACCAATTAGTACTACTTTAATCATTTGCCAAAATTAGCAAAAAAAATAAAAGTAGATACATTACAAGTCAATTCATTTTTTAAAAAAAAGCTGTCAAATATCATTTTTATACAAGTAAATATGCCTTAATTTTGGATTAAATTAACAAATGCTCAAAGAGACTATTCAACTATTTTAGTTACTTTTGGCGAGACTTTTTAAAAATGTAAATTCTTACAGATGATTAATAAATTAACTTCTTTTTTATTTTCCACACGATTGATGGCCATACTTTTTCTGTCTTTTGCACTTGCAATGGGGGCAGGAACTTTTATCGAAAGCAAATACAACACCGATACAGCCCGAATTTGGGTGTATAATGCCTGGTGGTTCGAAGGAATTATGTTGGTTTTTATGATCAATTTCATCGGAAACATCAAGCGTTATAATCTATTGAGAAAAGAAAAATGGGCTACTCTTATGCTACATTTGTCCTTTGTTTTTATTATCGCAGGTGCTTTTATAACTCGTTACATCAGTTATGAAGGAATGATGCCAATTCGTGAGGGCAATACCGAAAATGTATTCTATTCCGATAAAATGTACCTTACTATTTATGTCGATGGTGATTATCAAGGAGAAATGAAACGTAGGGTTTTTGAGAAACCATTGTTACTTTCTCCCGTAACCAATAATGATTTTTCTATTTCAGGCGAATTTGCTGATTCCAAATTTGAAGTAAACTATGAAAATTTTCTATTGGGTGCCAAAGAAGTGATCAAACCCGACGCTAAAGGCAGTTTACTTTTTAAAATGGTAGAAGCCGGCGAAGGAGGACGTGAAGAACATTTCTTGAAAGAAGGCGAAGTTCAAAACGTTCACAACACCCTTTTTGCTTTAAATAAATTTACCGAAGGTGCCATAAATATTACCATTAATGATAGTATTTCTACCATTCAAACCCCATTTGAAGGTGAGTTTATGAGAATGGCCGACAAATTGCAAGGAAAAGTGGCCAAAGATATTGTGCAACCTTTAATGATGCGTTCCTTGTATTCTATTGGCGATATGCGAATCGTGTTTCCAGAGCCAGCGACCAAAGGAGTTATTGGATATGATGCCACAAATGATTATAAAGCCAAACAACATAACGATGCTTTAACGGTAAAACTAGCTGCCGATGGTCAAGAAAAAACAATAACTTTAATAGGCACAAAAGGTTTAGTGGGGCAATCTCAAACAGTAAAAATCGGAAAAATTGATTACACCTTTTTTTACGGCAATAAAGTGTACACTTTGCCTTTTAGTATTAAATTGAATGATTTTATTGCCCAAAAGTATCCTGGAACAGAAAAAAGTTATTCTTCATTTGAAAGTCAAGTCACAGTACGCAATAAAGCAGAAGTTTTTGATGCCAGAATATTTATGAATAATATTTTAGATTATGGAGGATATCGTTTTTTTCAATCCTCATTCGACCCTGATGAAATGGGAACTGTGCTGTCTGTAGGTCACGATTTTTGGGGAACTTCGATTACTTATTTAGGCTATTTTATGTTATACTTTGCGCTGATGGCAATTATGTTTACCAAACATTCTCGTTTTGCTGATTTAAAACGAAAATTAGAAGTGGTGAAAACGAAAAAAGCAAATTTTACAACTTTATTGTTGCTGTTTTTGAGCCTTGGAAGTTTTGCCCAAAATCACAATGCTCAATTTTTGTCCGAAAAACAATTGGATTCAGTTATCGAAAAACGCAAAGTTTCTGAGGAGCATGCAGCCAAATTTGGACGATTAATTGTTCAGGATGCTGGTGGTAGAATGAAACCGGTAAACACATTTTCATCTGAATTATTGCGAAAAGTAAGCCATGAGAATACCTACAAAGGGATGAATTCGGACCAAGTATTCTTGTCGATGACTCAAGGTGGAAACATTTGGATTCAAGTGCCACTGATTTATATGAAATCAGGAAACGATAGCATTCGAAAAATTATTGGTATTGATGCTGAAAAAAAATACGCCTCGTTTATTGACTTTTTTGACAGTACTGGAAATTATAAATTAATGCCTTATCTTGATGCAGCCTATAAAGCAGCCAATCCAAACCAATTTGAAAAAGATTTTATAGAAACCGACAAGAAGGTTAATATAATGGAATCGGCGTTGAGCGGCACTATTATGAAAATTTTCCCGATTCCTGATGATCCTAATAACAAATGGGTTTCATTTCCTGAATTATCAAATTCTGGGTTTAAAGGAATGGCAGCAACATACACTCAAAATATTTTGCAGCTATATTTCACTGCCTTAGAAAAAGCTTCTATTTCCAAGGATTACAAAGATGCCGATGGATTATTAGAAAGCATCAACGGTTTCCAAAAGAAATATGGCAGTAAAGTACTACCAAGTGAGCAAAAAATTACTTCTGAAATCTTATATAACAAATATGATGTGTTCCAAAAATTGCCTTATTGGTATATGTATGCTGCGATTTTGATGCTTTTATTTACCATTCTGAAAATATTCAAAGAAAGAAAATTTCTCAATTATGCCGTCAATACGATGCACGTTATTGTTGGGTTACTTTT
>JAYVIK010000206.1:0-3447 GCA_043770265.1 Flavobacterium sp.
ATGGAGGGGGTAATTTTGCAAACGTGAGATAATCAACATATATTTACAATAAACACATGTTTTTGGACATTTTTAAAATTAACCGTTTGACAGTAATAATATATCAAAAAACTGTCCATGAGATTTTGTATGTGTTATTGGATGATTTTTTATTGATTAATTTCTTTTAGATGTTCTCTTTAAAATCCATTGAACTTTGTCTTTACCATCTTTTCCATCGAAAATCAAGGTATCTTTATTGATTAATTTGTAATGCCCTGTTACTGAACTATTGTGAGTACTGTCCTTAAGACTGGTTAAGCTTATCCAATTGTTATTTTTGGGATCAAAAGATAAATTGAAGTCTGCATATTGATATGTTTTTTTTATAGTGGCAATTTTCCCTTCAACAAATAGCCTCAAAATCAACTTTGTGTTTTTCTCAGGAATTGAATCATTGTAATTTTTTATTGAAATGTCTTCCCATGCGCCTTCAAATGGTGATGGGGTTTCAGCTTTCATCTGTTTGAGATTTGTAAAGAAAGCAAATAGTAAAATACCTAGAACAGCCACGACTTTTTGTAATTTGTTGGGGTTTTTGTTTAGACCATAATTATTAACTAACTGTTTTGGATCTATCGGTTGCTGGTAAATGAAAAATGAAATTAAGGATTTAGCAGAAATGCCAACCAAGAAAATATCCATAAATAACAAGACAGTAATAATGTCTTTCGCAGGAATGTCATAATTATAGTCAATTAGGGTTATATTTATTAGAATTGGCAATAGAAAAAGTGCACCCAAAAAAGTTGTACGCCGAAATATTAATAACAAACCTCCAAAAACTTGTGCTAAAGCTATTGTAGAATTATAGAATTTAGAATAGCCAAAAAAAGACCATGTTAGTTGAAACCCAGATAATTTTCCAAGCTCATCGCCAAACCAATAATAACTCATATTCAATTGGTTTACCATCAATTTATCAAGCCCATAAAAAATGATAATGGCTGCGAGCAAGTATCGACATGAAACCAAACAGTAATATACTAATTGTTGGTTTGATAATGGATTATTTGATTTTCTTCTTTTGACATCAATATAATGCCACATAATAGTTGACACAATTATTAGAATTGGGAAAAGCGTATAACAAATAGTGTAGCAATTGGTAATAAATTGAATTTCAGTTGCATTATTATTTTTATTCACATCGACAAATGCCAACACTGACAACGTAATTAGAAATGGAAAACCGATAAATGCTCCTAAACTGTAAAGAAATTTTTGAAATAAATTAGGGGAGGAGTTTTGGATATCTTTTTTATTCATATGGCTTTTTTTTTTAATTGTTTCAATGTTTTCAAGCTAAGTGTCGAAAGTATCGCATAATCTCTAAGTATTTATCGAAATGTCGACTTAGGCCTTTGGGTCTTTAGAGCTAACAAAAATAGGAAAAATATAATAGGACTCAAAATGGGGCCGGGGTCGCGTCCGACGAAGGTCGCGTCCGATCGAGATTGCGTTCGACCAGGTCGCGTTCGACCGGGTCGCGTATGAATGGGCAGGCAATCTAGTAGCAAAAAGATTCAAAATGTAGATTGCATTTAGGGTGGTCCGACATCTCGGCTTTCTTCTACTCGGCTAAATGTTAGGCGTAAGGTTTCTATTGGAAGTCATTGTAAATGCCGACATATTTCGCCAATAGTTCGGGAAAAGTCATAGTTTCTACCTCAAGCTCTTTGCAGGTATTTTCTAAAATCAATTTTAACAATTTAATCGGATCTTGTCTGTCATCCATCTAGTATGGAATTTCCTGACACCAGGTGAGGTTTATGATAAAACAAAAATCCCGACTACCTGAGGTAATCGGGATAATTTAAAAATCCGTTAATTTATTTTGGGACTTTTTATGTAATTATTTTTGAATATACAGCTTTTTAGAAATTATTTGATTTCCAACTATAATACGAACAATACAAAGCTGAGCAGCAATTCCATCCACATTGATGTTAATTGGAGTTAATCCTTCAGACAGTGTGCTGTTTTGCGTGTAAAGAGCTCGGCCAGTTATAAAATCATATATGGATACCGTTACTTGATCGCCAGCATTACCACTAATGTTGAATGTAGCATTGCTAACTGCTGGGTTGGGATAGATTTCAGATGTTTGAATAGTTATAGTAACAGCGGTCGTTAAATTATCACTTAAACCAGCATTACTACTGCTAATTATATAAGTGCAAGACAAGTGACCATTGTCTTGATTCCCATTATCATAATTTTCATTGATAATAGTCAATACTGAATTTAACTCAGCGAAAGAATATGCTGAAGAACAACCTCCAATTACTTGGTTCGCAATTGAAACGATTTCAGAAACTGTCATGCCCTCAAATCCATCAACATCGGTGTACATTACTCCTAATGCTACATCTGAACTTCCGAAGTTTGAATCATAGGCATCAAAGCCAATATTTAACTCAGCAGCAAGTAATTGGCCTGTTAAAACCGAAAGTGTTGGAAGTGAAGTGGCAGTACCTCCTGCTGGAAGAAAATCGGTAATTGCCTGAGCAGAATTGAACGAAAGGGTATTGTTTTCACAACCAATCGTTAAGCCATTGGGATAAGCTGCATCAAAATTTGCGTGTAAGTATACTCCTGGATTTCCTCCATTAGGTATTGCTCCCCATCCTCCTTGCGTAAAGGTTTTATTTTGACCACATTCTTCTTTTTTCTTACAAGAGATCTCCACTGATTCCTTCACGATAAAGCATCCATTGGCATCTGTAATAGTAACACCTACCAGAGAACCCGCACAAATATTTTGTAACATAAAAGTTGCTTCTGCTGAAGCGTCTCCGTTGATAGTCCAAGAATATGCATATGGAGCAACTCCTCCTTTTACAAGAACCTCCACACTTCCGTTGCATGTTCCTACCTCGCAATCTGATGCGTGTATTACGTTTGTTGTTGCTGTAATGGCCGTTTCTGGCTGCTCAATCGTTACTGACCCATTCACTTCACATCCATTTATATCTTTTACAGACCATGAATAGGAACCTGCAGTTAGATTAGCATAGTCTGCTGGAGATGTTGCAGTAGCATAATCTCCTCCATTGAAACTTACTGTATAAGGGGCTGTTCCACCATTAAAAGAAATGGAAGCAGATCCGTTACTTTCACCGTAACATGAAACATTGGTGTTATCGGAATTTGCAACTAAAAGACTTGGCTCACCTACCGTTACGCTTACAGTTTTTGAACAGTTATTCGCATCTGTTACGGTGTAGTTGTAGGTTCCTGCCGCTACTGTGAATGATCCTGTTCCTGCGTATGGTGCTGTTCCGCCCGTTGCTGAAACGGTTACTTTTGTTGTTCCTCCATTGCAAAGGATTACTCCTGCTGATGCTGAAGGAACTAAAAGACTTGGCTCGCTTACCGTTACACTTACGGTTTTTGAACAGTTAT
>JAYVIK010000207.1:0-9694 GCA_043770265.1 Flavobacterium sp.
ACACTGAACACTAATAATAGATGAATTTACTTTCTCAAGAAACCAGTCCGTATTTGTTGCAGCACGCCAATAATCCTGTACATTGGAAGGCTTGGAATGCTAATTCATTGGCGGAAGCGAAAGAAAAAAATAGTCTCATCATTATCAGTATTGGCTATTCCGCTTGCCATTGGTGCCACGTTATGGAACACGAAAGTTTTGAAGACCAAGAAGTGGCCGATGTGATGAATAAAAGTTTTATCAACATCAAAGTCGATCGAGAAGAACGACCTGATGTAGATGCCGTTTATATGAAAGCCGTCCAGTTGATAACACGTCGTGGTGGTTGGCCGTTGAACGTGGTTACACTTCCCGACGGCAGACCCATTTGGGGCGGAACGTATTTCAGAAAGGAAGAGTGGATGGAAACTCTTGGTCAATTGCAAGAAGTATTTCTTTCTAACCCTGAGAAAGTAATTGATTATGCCGAGAAATTGCATCAAGGCATTCAATCCATGAGCATTGTCGAAAATAAAAAGTCGGAAACGACAATAAATCAGGAAGATTTAATCCCTCTAGTCGAAAAGTGGGCAGCAGAATTTGATTGGGATTTTGGCGGAATGGCAAGAGCTCCAAAATTTATGATGCCTAATAATTATCATTTTTTGTTGCGGTTTGCATTCCAAAAAAAGGATATGAAATTGTTCGATTTTGTGAATCTAACTCTAACAAAAATGGCTTACGGAGGCATTTTCGACACGGTTAATGGCGGATTTTCTCGCTATTCCGTTGACAACAAATGGCACGTTCCTCATTTTGAAAAAATGCTTTACGACAACGGTCAATTAATTTCCTTATACAGTGATGCTTACAAATTGACCAAAAATTCTTTATATAAAGAAGTTATAGAAAAAACACTTTCTTTCGTCGAAAAAGAATTAATGAATTCCGAAGGTGGTTTTTATTGCGCTCTCGATGCCGATAGTTTAAATGTTGAAAATCATCTGGAAGAAGGTGCTTTTTATGTTTGGAAAATCCCTGAATTGAAAACTATTATTGGTGATGATTTTGACTTGTTTAGTCAGGTTTTCAATATCAATCCCTTTGGATTATGGGAAGATGGAAATTATGTTTTGATTCAAAATAAAAGTCTAAAAGACATTGCAAAAAACAACAATATCACTGAAACAACACTTCAAAAAAAGAAACTATTCTGGGAAAAAATCCTTTATATCAAAAGAGAAAAACGCTCCAAACCAAGATTAGATGACAAGTGCCTAACTTCTTGGAATGCCATAATGCTCAAAGGTTTTGTTGATGCCTACAAAGCTTTGGAAAATGAAAATTATCTAATTTTAGCTCTTAAAAACGCTAATTTTATTATCAAAAACTTGTGGTCGAGCGATGGAAATTTATTTCATAATTATAAAAATGAGAAAAGTACCATCAACGGTTATTTAGAAGATTATTGCTTTGTGATTTCTGCCTTTATTAGTTTGTATGAAGTAACTTTTGACGAAAAATGGCTTCACCACGCCAAACAATTGACAGATTATAGTTTGGAACATTTTTATGACGAAAAATCAGGATTTTTTGCCTTTACTTCCAATCTGGACGAAGCCTTGATAACATCGCATTTTGAAACTGAAGACAATGTAATTCCAGCATCGAATTCAATGATGGGAAAAAACTTGTTTCAGTTGGGTATTTATTTTGAAAACTCTTACTACGAAAAAGTAAGTCAACGAATGTTGCAAAATATAATTCCGACTATTCAGTATCCGTCGGCTTATTCGAATTGGATGAATTTGGCTTTGGATTATTCAGAACAGAACAAGGAATTGGCAATTTGCGGCCCTTCAGCATTGGAATATTGCAACAAAACAAATGCTTTGTACTTTCCAAATATAGTTTTGGCAGGCACCAATAAAGTTTCGAATCTTCCTTTTTTGAAAAATCGTTATACTGAAAATGAAACGTTATTTTATCTTTGCCAAAACAAGACTTGCTCTAGTCCGAGCAATGATTTTCAAGAAATTCTTTCTAATTTAAATTAGAAATCCAAAAATAAATAATTCTTATATTTGCAAACTAATCAATACCTTCTCTTTATGAGAAGGTTTTTTATTCTAAAAAATGACAGTTAACAACAATAATATTACCGATTATGCCCAGACTTTTTTAAAAGTCTTAATTGATTATTCGCCAAAACTAATTTCTGCTTTCCTAATTCTTTTTGTTGGGCTTTACGCCATTCGAGTACTCAACAGGCTCATCCGAAAAATTATGGTGAAAAGGGAATTGGACCCCACTTTGACTAAGTTTCTTGCTGATATTTTACTTTGGGTTTTGAGGGTTTTATTGTTCGTTACTTTCATCTCGAAGTTAGGAATTGAAACCTCCTCTTTTGTTGCTATTCTGGGAGCAATGGGACTTGCCGTAGGTTTGTCACTTCAAGGTTCGTTGTCCAATTTTGCGGGCGGAATGCTAATTATTGTTTTCAAACCATTCAAAGTGGGCGATACGATTGAAGCACAAGGCAGTATTGGAACAGTTCACGAAATTCAAATATTTGTAACCAAATTAATCAATGCCAACAATCAGACTATTTTTATTCCAAATGGTTCTTTGTCCAACGGTATAATTACCAACTATTCGATGCAAGGATTTCGAAAGGTAGATTTAACCATTTCGATTTCTTATAACAGTGATATCAGAAAAGCCAAAGACATTATTACCGAAGTATTAAAAAACAATCCCAAAGTATTAAAAACGCCAGAAGCAGAAGTTTCTGTAAAAAACTTGACGGATAGTACCATTCAACTAGCAGTTAGACCTTGGTCAAAAAACGAAGATTTTGCGGCTGTTTTTTCTGAAACTTTAGAGAGCTGTAAACTGGCGTTTGACGCTGCTGCAATTGTGATTAAACCTTTGTGAAATAGGTTTCTAATAATGATTAAAACATTATTTCTTCGAAACTGTCATCATAAAATCCTTCAAATAATAGGGTTCAAAATAAGCGACATCTACAAAGTCGTTTTTTTGGTATTTTTCGAAACTTAAAAAACTCATTTCTTTTGCCGATGGATATTTTATTTCTTCCAAGAAAATGAAGTTTTCATTGGTTAAGACCGGCTTGCATTTCTCGGCACAATCACCCACAAAATACAGCATTTCTTGTAAATCTTCAAAAGAGTTCTCAGTAATTATTTCGGCTTCAACTGCTCGCTGCTTTTCGAAATTTGGACTAAAAATAGCACTGTAGACTTCCATTCTTCGGGCATCTATCATCGGGATAATCAACCCGTTTGAAACCTTAGCTTGCGAAGCCAAAACTTGTAAAGTATCTACTGCAATTAGAGGAATATCCAAGGCAAAACACAATCCTTTAGCAGCAGAAACACCAATACGCAATCCGGTGTAAGAACCCGGACCTTGACTCACGGCAATTGCCGAAATATCTTGGAAAGTAATTCCAGATTCTTTAATGATTTCTTCAATAAAAACGTGCAATCGTTCGGCGTGCGAATAGCCTTCTTCAGCCATTTCTTTGCATAGAATTTTTTTTCCGTCTTTTGCCAAAGCAACAGAACAATTCCTAGTAGCAGTTTCGATGTTGAGAATGTGAGACAAAGGTAGAGGTTAGAAGTTAGAAGTTAAAAGTTAGAAGTTAGAAGTATCAAATTATTTTAAACAAGACCATACTTTGATTCCAACTCAGTCATCAATAATTCGTTCGAAATTCCTTTATTTTCTTTAATTTCTTCAATCCCAACTGCAATTAATTTTTTTTGCAATTCAGAAAGTTTTCTTGGTTTTTCTTTTTCTTTAATCAAGGTTTCAAGGGATTTCAAAATAGCAATATTGTCTATTTCAGAAATCTTTTTGATGAGTCTTTTTTGTAAAGTAATTGCAGTCATAATCGAAATTTAAAACACAAATTTATACAATTAATAAATAAAAAATTAAACTTTGATAAAAATAGTATTTAGATTTATTACTGCATACTAAAAACTGCAAACTGAACACTATTTCTTCTCTTCCGCTTTATCTGTAGTCACTTTATCGCCAGAATTCAAATCTTTTGAAACTGTCGAATAAGGACCTGTAATCACCACATCTCCTTTTTTAAGCCCGGTAAGTACTTCAATATTAGTATCGTCCTGAATTCCTGTTTTGATGATTCGGATTTTTGCTTTGTTGCCCACTTTTACGAAAACACATTCCAGTTTTTTGTCGCTTTTTGGAGCTGCTTTTTTCTCGTCTTCGTCTTCCACTTTAAATCCTTTTACAGCAGTTGTATCTGATTTTACAACCACAGAGCTTATTGGCACAGACAAAACATTGGCTCTTGTTTTGGTAATAATGTCAACCGTGGCTGTCATTCCTGGTCTGAAAGGGGAATACGTCACTGGTTTCCCTTCTAATAAATCTTGATACGATTCTTTCAAAATTCTAATTTTCACTTTGAAATTAGTTACTTGATCTGCCGTTAAAGTTGAACTCGCTGAATTAGAAATACTAGTTACAACACCTTTGAATTGTTTTTTCAAATAAGCATCAACCTCAACCTTTGCTTCGTTACCCACTTTTATTTTTACGATATCATTTTCATTTACATCAACCTCTACTTCCATATTATTCAAGTTGGCAACACGAAGAATTTCGGTTCCAGCCATTTGTTGCGTTCCTAAAACTCGTTCTCCCAATTCCACGTTAAGTACAGAAATTGTTCCGTCAGCAGGGGCATAAATGGTGGTTCTGCCTAGATTGTCTTTGGCTTCATTTACGGTTGCCGAAGCACTTTGCACATTGTAGTAAGCCGATTGTTTACTGGCATTGGCTACTTCAAAAGAAGCAATTACTTTGTCCCAATCCGACTTAGAAATAATTCCTTTGTCATACAATGTTTTGTTTCTGTCATAATTGGCTTTGGCTTCTTTGAACGAAGCATCTGCCTGACTCAAATTTGCCTTAGTACCAGACAAATTAGAAAGCGTACGATTGTATCCTGAAGTGTACAAATCGGGATTTATCTTTACCAATAAATCGCCTTTCTTAACGACCTGTCCTTCGATTACATTCAAAGCTATAATTTCGCCTGAAACTTCAGAGGAAATTTTTACTTCAATTTCGGGTTGAATTTTCCCTGTAGCCGAAACGGTTTCAACGATTGTAGTTGCGGTAACTTTGGCAATTTCTACCGATTTCCCTTTGTCTTTATTTCCAATAGCTCCTGTTTTAGAAAGTACAATCAACAACCCAATGATTGCAACGGATGCGCCAATTAGTATATAAATAGTTTTTTTTGACATAATAATTAATTTTTAATGATTGGGATACCGAAATAGAATTCTAGTATTTTGATTTTGAAAATATAATCGTATTTGGTTCTCAGCACTTCTGATTGCGCCACAGTAAATAAAGTCTGTGATTGATTGAAATCGAAGGAGTTCATCATTCCTACCGCATATCTTTCCTTGGCATAATTATAAGCTTCTTGTCTAGCATCTAAAGCTGAAATAGCAGATTCATAAGCATTCAAACCTCCTTTAGCATCTGTAAAAGCAGTATAAACATTTCTTTGCAAAGTCAATTCTTCTTGTTCTACTGCAATTTTTGATTTCTCTAAATTCACTTTGGAACGCTCCACATTATTTTTTACAGACCAACCGTTAAATATTGGAATCGATAATTCAACTCCAAATCTCTGTCCTTTATTATCTATAAATTGGTCCTTGAAAGCAGGTGAACTTCCCAAGACAGGAATTGAGTTTGGAGATAACACATTTTGATTTGTTCCTTGTACAAATCCAGTAACAGATGTTGGATTGGATAGGTTTGGTACAAATCCAGTAATCACATCTGCATAAGAAATCCTAGTACTAATATTATAAAAACCTTGTACAGTAGGCTGAAAAGCACCTTTGGCAATTGCTACATTTTTCTCGGCGATTTCCAAATTGGTTTTCGCAATTTTCAATTCTGTTCTTTGCTCTTTTGCTTTGTCGTAAACAGCGACTGGGGTTTGAGTTAAAATGTTGTTTTCGTCTTTGACTGAAGTATCATCGGTTATGTCAAAATCATAAAACTCTTTTAACTGTAACAATTGCGCCAAACTTAATTTTGAGATCAATAATACATTTTCTGCGGTGATAACTCTTTGATTATCAGCAGCGACAGTTGCTTTTATGTCTAATAAATCTCCTCTAGGAACTGAACCTGCTTTTACTAATTCTTCTGAACGCAACAATTGTTTTTCGTTGTTTGCTTTTTGTTCTTGCTGTACTTTCAAATTTTCTTTGTTAAAAAGTACTTGCAAGAAAGCATTGGCAACATTAAGGGCTATATCTTCTTGTATTTTTGTCATTTGATATTTGGCCGCAACAATCGAAAGATTGGCTCTTCGAAGGGTGTTTTGATTTTGCATCCCTTTGTAAATATCAAAACCAACAGTAGCTCCCATTGTAGAAAATTGTGTAGTTTGATTTCGCAAAATTCCTGTGGTTGGGTCTTGATTTAAACCTATGTTCCAAGAATGGTTTGCATTAGAATTTAAAGAAGGAATAAAATTTCCAACTGCATCTTTTTTGCCAATATCTGCTGTTTTGGCGTCTAATTCGATTTGTTTGATAGAGATATTATTGTCTATGGCATATTTTACACATTCTTCTAAAGTCCACTTTTTAGTTTGAGCCTGAATCGACATGCTAAACAGCAGGATAATTACGAGAGGGATACAATTAATTTTTTTCATATTGTTTGAATGAAAGCGTAGCAAAGGTACTACACAAATTTTACATTTATTTTAAATTCGGTTTGTTTTTAGTAGAAAAGGTTATGATTTTGGTTCGTCCGCCTTCAAACCTTGATTCCAAACTTTAATTTTATCAGTAGATTTAATGCCGCTTTTCACTTGTACATAAATTCCATCGCTTACCCCTAACACAATATCTTTTCTTTGGAATTTTTGTTTTCCAGTTTCAATTTCAACGTAAGGTTTTTGTGTTTTTTTGTCAAATTGAATTAGGGATTCTTTCAAGGCTTGCACTTTATCTGCTTTTTCTAAAATAATAGAAGCATTGGCACTTAATCCGGCTCTGATAAATGTATTGTCTCTGTTGGTTAAAGTTGCTTTTATTTCAAATTGAATGGCTCCATTTTCGGTTTTTCCTTTCGGTGCAATGTAGGTCAAAACAGCTTCAAATTTTTTGTTTTCGATGGCTCCAACAGTAATTTCGATGGGCATATTCAATCTAATTTTCCCTACTTCAGATTCATCTACTTTACCTACAAATATCATCTTTCCTATATCTGCGACACTAGCAATAGTAGTTCCTTCGTTGAAATTATTACTTTCGATTACTTGGTTCCCCACTTTAACAGGAACATCTAGCACCATTCCGTTTACTGTTGAACGAATCGTAGTATTGGCATAACTTCCAAGTCCAGAAGTGGTACCTGTTTTTGCAATATCATAGTCCTGCTTTGAAGCGGAATAATTTTGCTTGGCTTGTTTGTAAGCCACTTGCGCGGCATCAAAATCATTGGCAGAAATAACTCCTTTATCAAATAAAGTTTTTTGTCTTTGGTATAATTTCTCTTGATTTTCCAGATTTATCTTGGCAGTTTGAACTTGATTTTGAGTGTTGCTCAAATTTGATACATTGGCAACCACTTTTATTTTGGCAATCATATCACCCGCTTTTACAGTTTCGCCCGCTTTGATATACACAGCCTCTATAATTCCGGAGATGTTTGGTTTGATTAGAACTTCTTCGTCTGGAACAATATTCCCTGTTGCAAGTGTGCTTTTGATAATTGTTTTGATTTCTACTTTATCCGTTTCAAAAACGATAGGTGATTCTTGGTTTTTGGCATACAAATAATACAAAGCCCCGAAAAAAACTACGGCTATTAGAATCAATACGGTTATGGTTACTCCTTTTTTCATTTTACTATTTTTAGTCGATTATTATTGATTTTGATTGATTTTGATTGATTGATTATTCTGTTCGTAAAGCATCTATTGGTTTAACATTTATGGCAGTTTGTGCGGGAATTAATCCGGCTAATAATCCTGAACCCACTAATATTAACAAGGCTATAAATACTACCGTTAAATCAACACTTGGATTGATAAACATCATTCCGTCGGTAGGCATTGTGGCTAATATCATATTGAGTATCGCCAGTAATCCTGTTGCCACCGCAATTCCAAACATCCCTGCAATTATCGTCAGAAAAATGGCTTCTAACAATATCTGAGATCGAATGGCGCCCGGTGTTGCTCCTAAGGCTCTTCGGATTCCGATTTCTTTTGTTCTTTCTTTGACTACAATTAACATAATATTGGATATCCCAATTATCCCAGACAATAATACTAACGTTCCAACAAAATAAGCGATAAATTTAAGCACCATAAATAGGTCTTGCACTTTTTGAAATTCTTCGAACAAATCAAAATTACCTACTGCTCTTTCATCATCGGGATGAATAGTGTGCCTTTCCTTCATAAAACCAATAATACCGGGTTTCAAAGCGGTTATAGAAGCATCATCTTTGGCTGTTAGCGCCATCCAACCTACCCTATCTCCGAAATTAAAAGCTTGTTGAAAAGTGCTAAATGGAATGAAAATATTTTTTTGAGCAGATTCAGCATTGCCATTATTATTGCCTTTAGATTTATAGACGCCAACCACCATAAAATTTATACCATTAATTTTAATGTACGTTCCTATCACTTCCTCAGTAGTTTTATACAATTCAGCAATAACTCCATTGCCAATTATTGTTACTTTACGTCTAGAAAGAATATCTTGTTGATTCACAAAACGACCTTTGATGATTTCCATTTGTTCTTGCTTAATCAACTCGGGATAATCTCCGTAAATGGTATAAGCTCCTGTTTTAGTCCCTCGTATTACATTACTAACTCCATTAAAATCACCTAATTGATTGCGGGGAGAAACATATAAAAGATCTGGGAATTTTTGTTTTAAGGCATCTACATCATTGTTTCTGAATTCGAATTGTCTGTTTTTAGGCAAGCCTTTATATGCTTTTGAGACACCTTGAGTCCACATAAACATAGTGTTTGTGGCGATTCCGTCAAATCCTTTTTTAACTCCGTTTTCCAATCCGTTAGAAGCGGCCAACAAAATAACCAAAATAAAAATACCCCAAAACACCCCAAAAGCTGTCATTAGCGTTCGAAAGGTATTGGCCGTTAAGGCTTCTAAAATTTCATTCCATTTTTCTCTATCAAACATAATTATTCGTCTCTAAGTGCTACAATGGGTTTGATTTTGGCTGCACGATACGCTGGAATAAATCCTGCCAAAGCTCCTGCAATCACTAAAACAATTAAGGTTGATATTGCCACAGTAAAATCTACTTGGGGGTTCCTAAAATATTCACTTTCCGCTTGAGGGCCAACAAATTCAAGCAATGCTAAACCGGTCAAAAGACCCATAAACCCAGATATAGTGGTTATAAAAATAGATTCATGTAAAATCATCATTATAATGGAAACTGGGGAAGCTCCAAGGGCTTTTCGGATCCCAATTTCCTTAGTTCTTTCTTTTACAATAATCATCATAATGTTACTAACTCCGACAACACCGGCGATAATAGTACAAATACCAACCCACCAAAAAAACAATCGGATATACAAATTCAAATCATAAAATTTTTTGGCTTCGACAATAGAATT
>JAYVIK010000208.1:0-71366 GCA_043770265.1 Flavobacterium sp.
GAAAATCGTAATCAACACCCGCGAAAATGCCTTTTTGTATTTGGGAGCTTCGCCTCGTGCTTCGATCGCCATCTTGAATGCTGCCAAAGGTTTTGCCGCAATTCGAGGTCGTGATTTCGTAACGCCAGAAGACATCAAAGAAGCTGCCATTCCTGTACTGCAACATCGTGTTATCGTTACGCCAGAACGCGAAATGGAAGGCATTACGAGTATTGAAATTATCAAACAGATATTGGAAAGTGTGGAGATTCCGAGGTAGGATTATTTATTGAAAATTGAAATGTGAATTTGAAATTTAACGCTTATAATTCATAAATAAAGTAAAAAAGCTTCGAAAACAAAATGAAAAAAATATTGATATTAATTTTTAGTATAATTATAATTATGGGATTATTTAGTTTTTTCAATAAAGAAAAAAAATCTGAATCAAGTAAAATTATTTTAGGAATGATACTTTTAGACGAGCCAAACTCTTTAAACATTAAGGCAGTAGTAGCCGAATTAAGAGAAAAATGGAATTTAAAAGTTGATGATAAAGAAACAAGTAATGAAACTTCTGTCATAGAAATTGATGGTTATAAAATAGCAATTGCCAATATGAATATTGCCATACCAGGAAATGAAATTGAAACAACTGCTGAATATAATTATTTATGGGAAAATTGTAAAGAAGAAGCAAGTAAACATAAAGGACATATCATCTTATCAATTATAGATGCTGGTAAAAATCCCCTTGAAGAAAATAAACTTTTCACAAAAATTGTTTCATCAGTTTTGAATAATTGCAAATCTATTGGGGTTTATATTGGTGGAAGAACACTACTGCTAAAAAAAGATTTTTATCAAGCACTAACCCAAGAAATGAGCGATGACAATTTACCATTATATAATTGGATATATTTTGGAATAAGAACAAAAAATGGGTTAAATTCAATGTATACTTATGGCCTTGCGGATTTTAATAGAACAGAAATTGAGATTCTAAACACAAAACACTCTATTGAAGAAACAAATGAAGTAATGTTAAATTTGGTAAACTATATATTAGTTTCTGACATAACATTAAAAAATGGAGAAACAATTGGATTTACAGAAGAACAAAAAATAAAAATCACAATATCAAAAGGACAATTCATTGAAGGAAAATCTATAAAAATGGAATTCTAAACACAATGAAACTCCTTAAAAACCTATACATCAACAATTTCTTTTTCTATGCGCTTTTGGGCGTTGTGGGATTGTTTGTTTTATTTGGAAGCGTTGGGGATTCTGAGGTGGGTTTAAAATATAAACTTTTAATAAAATAAATTATTTCAAAAAAAATAAGCTTTTCTCTAGATAAAAGTAGGAATGGTAACTTTATAAAAAAACGAAACCCGACGGTTTGAATTGCTTCAGGGACAAGCGTCGGGAATAAGATATAGCAAAGATACACAAATAATTAAATATTTAGCATTAGACAAAACTATAACTCTTTTAAAAAAAGTCAATATTTATAGTTGTACCAAACTCTAACTTATGAAACTACTAAAAAGTTTATACATCAACAATTTCTTTTTCTATGCGCTTTTGGGCGTGGTGGGATTGTTTGTTTTGTCCTTTATATTTCCTGCCTTGTACAACGCTACTTGGTATGTTTTGTTAATGTTATTGACTTTTTTGGTTTTGGATGTATTGATTTTGTTTTTCACCAAAAATGGCATCGAAGGAACTAGAATGATGCCCGAAAAATTGTCCAATGGAGATGAAAACGAAATAAGAGTTGGTATTAAAAACTATTATACGTTTCCGATTTCGGTCAAAATAATTGATGAAATTCCCTTTCAATTTCAGGTGCGAAATTTTAATATCAAACAAAAAATTAAAGCTTCTTCGGAAAAAGAAATCCAATATTATTTGCGTCCCACCGAGCGTGGCGAATATGTTTTCGGGAATTTGAATGTGTATGTTTCTTCGCCTTTATTTTTAATTTCGAGACGATTTCAATTCGACAAGGAGCGAATGGTGCCGACTTATCCGTCCTACATTCAGTTGCGGAAATACAGTTTGATGGCTTTCTCCAATAATTTATTTCAATACGGCATCAAGAAAATCAGGAGAATTGGACACACGATGGAGTTTGAACAAATCAAGGAATACAATCAAGGCGACGACGTTAGAACTTTGAATTGGAAAGCCACAGCCAAGAAAAATGCTTTGATGGTCAATCAATTTCAGGACGAAAAATCGCAATCGGTTTATATGATCATCGACAAAGGTCGTGTGATGAAGATGCCTTTCAACGGTTTGAGTTTATTGGATTATGCTATCAATGCCACTTTAGTTTTGTCGAATGTCATCTTGAAAAAACAAGACAAAGCGGGAATGTTGGCCTTTTCGAAAAAAGTAGAAAATCGTGTTTTTGCCGAAAGACGTGCTTCGCAAATGCATAAAATTCTGGAAACCTTGTACAACATAAAAACCGATTTTTTCGAAAGTGATTTTAGTAGATTGTACACTGATATCAAGAAAAATATCAATCAAAGAAGTTTGATCATTTTATATACTAATTTCGAAACTATGGACGGTTTGCATCGGCAATTGCCCTATTTGAAAGGAATTGCTAAAAACCATTTGTTAGTTGTGGTTTTCTTTCAAAACACAGAACTGAACGAACTCATCAACAAAAAAGCCGAGAACATTCAAGAAGTCTATGACAAAGTTATCGCAGAAAAATTTTCTTTCGAAAAACGATTAATCGTCAACGAGCTCAAGAAATACGGCATTTATTCTGTGCTAACCCAACCTGAAAATCTGACTTTGGATACTATTAATAAATATTTAGAAATTAAGGCGAGAGGGATTTTGTAATTTTAGATTTCAGAGTTTTGATTGTAGATTAACCCTTTTCACTCCCTATTGTCAACTCCCTTTGTCACGCTGGAAGCGTCTCAAAGTACAAGAGCAAAATGACTGAGATGCGTCCAGCGTGACAAATAGCAAGAATAGTAGATTGAAGATTTTTGGAATTTGGAATTTGAAGATTGGAATTTACAAAAAGATGGTAACTTTGTTTCTTCAAACTTTTCAGTTCCAAAAATGAAACAAATCACTTCCATTCAAAATCCATTTATAAAATCGTTGGTGCTTTTACAAGAAAAATCAAAAGCCCGAAAACAATCCGGCACTTTTTTGATAGAAGGTAAAAGGGAAATAGAAATCGCATTGAAAGGCGGTTACGAAATAGAAACGATTTTGTTCTTGACCGAATTAATTTCAGAAACTGAATCGAAAAACCTTTCCAAAACTGCTGACTTAATTGAAATTTCGAAAGATATTTATCAAAAACTGGCGTATCGCGATACCACCGAAGGCATCTTGGCTGTAGCCAAAACCAAGTCTTTGCAATTATCCGATTTAAAATTATCCGAAAATCCATTAATTCTTGTTGCTGAAGCTCCCGAAAAACCAGGAAACATTGGTGCTTTATTACGCACTGCCGATGCTGCAAATTTGGATGCCGTGATTATTGCCAATACCAAAAGTGATTTATATAATCCCAATATCGTTCGCTCCAGCGTGGGCTGTTTATTTACCAACCAAATTGCAACAGGCACTACAACCGAAATTATTACTTTTTTGAAAGAGCGACAAATAAATATTTATTGCGCCACTTTGCAAAATTCGACTTCTTATCACACCCAAGATTATAAAACGCCAACGGCTTTGGTTGTAGGAACGGAAGCCACAGGATTAACACAAGAATGGCGAGATGCAGCCACCCAAAACATCATCATCCCGATGCAAGGCGAAATCGACAGTATGAACGTTTCGGTTGCTGCCGCAATATTAATTTTTGAAGCCAAAAGACAGAGAGGGTTTTAGATTATAGATAGCAAATTTCAGTTGGCAGATTTCAGGTTGCAGATTTCAGGTTGCAGATTTCAGATTGCAGATTTCAGATTTTTATAAAATAGAATAAAGAAAATAGATTATGATTAAGAGAAAATTAATTGCCTTATCGATATTGCTAATAACCTGTAACTCATTCGCACAAATAAGCGAAAAACAAGTGGACGAATTAGTCGAAAACACACTGAAAAGCTTCAACGTTCCCGGAATTGCTGTGGCCATTGTCAAGGATGGAAAAGTGGTTTTATCTAAAGGTTACGGAATAAAATCGATCCTGACCAAAGAGAAAGTCGATGGAAACACCTTGTTCGGAATTGCGTCCAACAGTAAAGCCTTTACAACTGCTGCTTTGGCGATTTTGGTTGATGAAAAAAAATTAAATTGGGACGATAAAGTGATACAATATCTTCCTGATTTCAAAATGTATAACGAGTATGTAACGAATGAATTTACGCTTCGGGATTTAGTAACTCATAGAAGCGGCTTAGGTCTTGGCGCAGGCGATTTGATGATTTGGCCTGACGGAAGCGACTTCAAAGCGACTGATATTATCCATAATTTGCAATATTTAAAACCTGTTTCTGCTTTTAGAACCAAATACGATTACGATAATTTATTGTACATCGTGGCTGGTGAAGTCATTGCAAAAGTAAGCGAGCAATCTTGGTGTGATTATATCGAAGAACGCATAATGAAACCATTGGAAATGAATCATAGTGCAGCCTCTTTTGTAAGACTGAAAGACTCAACCAATATCATTGCTCCTCACGTTCCAACCGATGGCAAGCTTAAAATAATTTCTCGTTATAAAAATCAAACTTTCGATGCTGCAGCTGGAATTTATTCAAGTGTAAATGATTTGAACAAATGGATGATTTTGCAATTGCAAAACGGAAAATACGGTTCGGAAAAACAATATCAATTATTTTCTACAAAACAACAAAACGAAATGTGGCAAATGCAAACCATAATTCCTGCCAACACAAGACCTCCTTATAATACGCACTTTAGCGGTTATGGATTGGGTTGGTTTTTAAGCGATGTGAAAGGTTACAAACAAGTGACCCACACTGGTGGACTCGAAGGAATCGTGACTCAAACCACTTTATTTCCAGAACTGAATTTAGGAATTGTGGTCTTGACCAATCAGCAATCTGGAGCGGCTTTTACTGCCATTACCAATACAATTAAAGATAGTTATCTTGAAATTCCGTACACCAATTATGTAGAAATTTACAGCAAAAGGGAAAGAGATAACATCGCCGAAGCGGATAAAACAACCACTGAAGTTTGGGCTACTGTTGCCAAAAATCAAAAAGAAAAACTGAAAATTGACATGAAAAAACACGAAGGGTATTTTGTTGACAATTGGTTTGGACGAATTGAACTTTTCGAAAAGAAAGGAAAATTATTTTTTAAATCTATGCGTTCTCCACAACTGGCTGGTGAAGTTTTCTTTTATAAAGACAATACATTTACCGTAAAATGGAATACTCGTAGTTTTAATGCCGATGCTTTTTTGTTTTTTGAAATGGATGAAACAGGAAAATCAATTCGACTTAAAATGAAACCCATTTCGGATTTGACAGACTTTAGTTATGATTTTCAAGACTTGGATTTTGTTAGAGTGAGAAAATAGATTTTTCGAAATTTAAATTCAATACCAGTTTGCATATCTCATTAGTTATACCTATTTTTAAAAAATCAACAATTCTGAAATGTTAGAAATAGATTTTGAAAAGGAAAACAAAGCAATTGCTCACGAATACAAAGAGTTACTTCGAATAAGTTACCAAACTTTAACCCCCGAAGACAAGAAACTCATTCGAAAAGCATTTGATGTTGCTATGGATGCTCACAAAGATCAGCGCAGAAAATCTGGGGAAGCCTACTTTTTCCATCCTATTGCTGTGGCCAAAATTGTGGCTTCGGAAATAGGTTTGGGAGCCACTGCAATTGCTGCAGCGCTATTGCACGATGTGGTCGAGGATACACCCATAACTGTTGAAGATATTGAGAAAATGTTCAACCCAAAAGTAGCCCAGTTGGTAGAAGGATTGACCAAAATTTCGAAAGTTCAAAAGGAAATGAATGTGTCGATGCAGGCAGAGAATTTTCGAAAAATGCTGTTCACACTCAACGATGATGTACGTGTAATCCTGATAAAAATTGCCGACAGATTGCATAATATGCAAACTTTAGATAATATGGAAGACCATAAACAAATTAAAATTGCATCAGAGACTTTATATATTTATGCTCCATTGGCTCATAGATTGGGCCTGTATAAAATAAAAAACAAACTCGAAGATTTAGGATTAAAATATACTGAACCATTCATTTACAACGACATTGTTAGTAAAATAAAGGAAACCAAAGAAGAGCAGGATCTATACATTAGTGATATTTCAGAAATTCTAAAAAGGGCATTAGACGTAGAAAAACTCGATTATATCATCAAGGGAAGGCCGAAATCTATCTATTCTATTTATAGAAAGATGAAAGCTCAAGGCGTACGTTTTGATGAAGTGTATGATAAATTTGCTTTGCGTATTGTTTACAAATCAAATCCTAATGAAGAAAAATTTTTAGCTTGGAAAATATATTCCATCGTTACGGATCACTATAGACCAAGCCCTAGCCGATTGAGAGATTGGATATCATCGCCAAAAACGACGGGTTATGAAGCCCTGCATATAACAGTAATGGGACCAAAAGGTCGTTGGGTCGAAGTACAAGTACGAAGTGAACGTATGAACGAAATTGCCGAAAAAGGATATGCGGCACATTACAAATACAAACAAGGCGGCTCTGAAGATAGTGGACTAGACATTTGGCTCAATTTACTAAAAGAAGCTTTAGAAAACTCAGAAACCAATGCAGTAGATTTTGTCGAAGATTTCAAAATGAATTTGTATTCAAAAGAAATCTTTGTGTTTACACCTAAAGGAGAAATAAAATCATTGCCAAAAGGCGCAACCTCACTCGATTTTGCTTTCAGCATTCACTCTGAAGTTGGTATTCGAACAAGAGGAACTCGTGTCAACGGAAAATTAGTGCCTTTGAATCACGAATTAAAAAGCGGTGATCAAATAGAAATTATAACTTCGCAATATCAAAAACCAACCATCAACTGGCTGGATTATGTAACGACTTCGAGAGCAAAAAATAAAATTAAAAACGTTCTTAACGAAAACACGAAAAAAATTGCAGAAGAAGGAAAAGAAATACTCACTCGAAAACTGAAACACTTAAAAATTACTTTGAGCGAATCGGTGGTGAATGAATTAGTCAATTTCTTTAAATTAAAAACAAGTTTAGATTTGTTTTATCGTGTTGGAGTTGGTGCTATCGAAAATCAACAATTAAAGGATTATGCTGCGCAAAAAAGCAACACCTTTATAAATTTTTTCAAAAATAAAATAAAACGAAACTCAAGTACTTCTAATGAAGACATTCACAAACAAGTACTGAACAGTAATTATGACATGTTGGTTTTTGGAGCAGACCAAGACAAACTAGATTATAAATTATCTACTTGTTGCAATCCTATTCCTGGTGACGAAGTTTTTGGCTTTATCACAATAAATGAAGGAATTAAAGTCCACAAAAGAGATTGCCCAAATTCCATAAGTCTTCAGTCGAATTATGCTTATCGTATTATGCAAGCCAAGTGGATTGACTCATCGCAACAGGAATTCAAAGCTATTTTACATATTACTGGAATGGACACTTTAGGACTTACAAACAAACTTACCAAAGTAATTTCGGATAATATGAACGTCAACATACAAAGTATTTCCTTGAGTGGCGAAGCTGGAATATTTAATGGGCAAATTGCAGTAATAGTTCAAAACAATACTATTCTGAAAAAATTAATTGATAATATCAAACAAATTGACGGTGTGGATAAAGTGACACGGGAGTATAAAAATTAATAAATAGCAAGAGTTTATATCGTTATGGGTTTTGTGATGAAACTTTTAAAGTTCTAACCTTCTAAACTAAAAAATAATAATTTATCTTTGCAAAATATGACACAAATTTCAGTTGATAATAGCAAAAATCAAGAAATTGTAAAGAATGTTTTTACAATTTATCTTGAAAACAAAGGACATCGTAAAACGCCTGAACGCTACGCTATACTCCAAGAAATATACCAAAGTGAAGAACATTTTGACATCGAAAATCTGTATATCAAAATGAAAAATAAAAACTACCGTGTGAGTAGAGCTACTCTTTACAACACTATAGAGCTTTTATTAGAGTCAGGTTTAGTCCGAAAACATCAGTTTGGTCAAAATCAGGCACATTACGAAAAGTCTTATTTCGACAAGCAGCACGATCACATAATAATGACCGACACTGGCGAAGTTATCGAATTTTGCGATCCAAGAATTCAAACTATCAAAAAAACAATCGAAGAAATATTCGATATTGATATTACAAATCACTCCTTATATCTATATGGAACAAAACGAAATAAAGAAATAACAAACTAACTACAAATAGCAAATAGAATGACGGCAGATTTATTACTAGGATTACAATGGGGAGACGAAGGAAAAGGAAAAATTGTTGACGTACTCACGTCTAACTATGATATCATAGCTCGCTTTCAAGGTGGTCCAAATGCGGGACACACATTGGAATTTGACGGTATTAAACACGTTTTGAGAACAATTCCTTCAGGAATTTTTCATAAAACTGCCATAAATATTATTGGAAATGGAGTAGTTATTGACCCCGTTGTTTTTCAAAGAGAAATTGAAGGATTGGCTAAATTTAATATGGACATCAAATCCAAATTAATCATTTCTAGAAAAGCGCACCTAATCTTGCCAACTCACCGTTTGCTTGATGCAGCCTCAGAAGCGGCTAAAGGAAAAGCAAAAATTGGTTCTACCCTCAAAGGAATTGGCCCAACATACATGGACAAAACGGGTAGAAATGGAATCCGTGTTGGAGATATTGAACTGGAGGATTTCAACGAAAGATATCGTGCATTGGCAAATAAGCACGAAGAAATGATTAAATTCTACGATGTTAACATTCAGTATAATTTAGAAGAAATGGAAAAAGAATTCTTCGAAGCCATCGAGGATTTGAAAAAAATAGATTTTATCGACAGTGAAGAATACATAAACCAAGCCTTAAAAACAGGAAAATCAATTTTATGCGAAGGCGCACAAGGTTCTTTGCTGGATGTTGATTTTGGGACTTACCCTTATGTAACCTCCTCCAATACCACAGCTGCAGGTGCTTGTACAGGATTAGGGATTGCACCCAACAAAATCAAAGAAGTCTATGGCATTTTCAAAGCTTATGTAACCCGTGTAGGAAGCGGTCCTTTTCCAACAGAGCTTTTTGATGAAGATGGTGAAACAATGGCACGAGTTGGAAACGAATATGGTTCAGTTACAGGAAGAAAACGCCGTTGTGGATGGCTAGATTTAGTGGCTTTGAAATATGCAGTTCAAATCAACGGAGTAACCCAATTGATGATGATGAAAGGTGATATTCTTTCTGGATTTCCAACCCTTAAAGTATGTACACAATACAATTATAAAGGCAAAGCGATTTCTCATTTTCCTTATAATATTGAAACTGAAAACGTAACCCCTATTTATAAAACATTCAAAGGATGGCAAGCTGATTTAACAGAAATGACCACTTACGATCAATTGCCAATCGAGTTGAAAGAATATATCGAATTTATTGAAGCTGCTGTTGAAGTTCCTATAAAAATTGTATCTGTTGGACCTGATAGAAAACAAACAATTTTAAAATAAAAGAACTAAAGCCCTAAAATTTCAGAATTCTTTTTGTGTATGCAATTAATAAATGCGAATTCTTTTATATCAAATAGCAACTTATACCGATTGTAATTTTAAAATGCTCTAGTTCATTTTAAAATTACATAATTATTAATACCGATTAAGACTATATATCGAGTTCAATTTACGGACTCTTATCTAGTGTTAATCGGTATTTTTATTGATAATTCCTTGAAATTGATAAAATCAATTTAGTCGATTGCAATTTTATAATTTCCATTATTATGAAATTTAATCAGTTAATTTTTTTTATATTATCAAAAATTTTATTAATTTTAACATATATAAGGCTATCATAAATTTCAGTAAAACTTTCTCTAGCACGAAAGTTCTTTAGTGTATGATTAATTATTGAATGTTTGCGTCTATTTATAGCATCTTGTATCGATAAAAAGTCAAAATAATATCAGTTCATTTTTTCCAAATTTCAGAAATAATTCCAAAATACGTAATAATTTGAAGAACCTATAAAGCATAATCTTTTGACAAACAAATGTTTATATAAATAGCACGTTCGTTGTATAGAATAAAGTAATGAAATTAATAACTTAAAAAAATCATTTAATTTTAATATATACTATTTATGAAAACAACTTGCCCCAAATTAAGTTTAGTTTTATTCTCTATTTTTAGTCTATTTTTACATTCCTGTGTGAATGATAATCCAACTAACAGCTACATAAATTTTGATAATTTCGATTTTAAAACTACAAAAGAAATTAAGGTTTCTGTTTCGACATTAAACGCAACAGACAAACCAATAGCAGGTGTAAATATCGAAATTTATACTGAAAACCCTTTGACACCCGAAGGTGTATTAAAAGAAAACAGCAGTGAATTTCTAGCATTCAAAGGAATTAGTACAACCTCAGGCACATTAGACTGTGAAATTGCACCCCAAACATTTGTAGATAGTTTGAGCATCTTGATTAACCACGTTGGTTTACCTTCATTCAAACAAGTAAAAATAAGTTCTAATACTATAAATGTTATAGTTGGTGGGTCTTCTGTGCAAAAAACTAATAAGTCAAATGGCAATTCCAAAACTACTTCCACAACTAATTTACCTGAGCCAGTAAAAATTAGCAATTACTATGTGCTAGGTGCTTGGGACATTATAGGAAAACCAAATTACCTTTGGAATCCAGATGATATATTTGATGCGGCTTTTTTACCTGATGTTAATGCAACTCTACCAGAAAGAAAAAAGCTCCCTGAATTTAGACCTGAGTATTTTACTTCAAAAGATGCTGGAGATATTGTTTTGATTAAAGATGCGGAAGTTTGGATTACATTTGTGCACGAAGGTACAGGATTCAAAAATGTACTGGGATATTATACCCATAAAAATGATATTCCACCGGCAACAAAAGCAGCGATAACAGATAAAACTATAATTTTTCCAAATGCTTCCTATGGAACAATCAGGTCAGGAAATAAAGTTCAGTTATTATATTTAGATCCTGCAACAAACAAGTATACCAAAATTTTTCCAGCTGGAACTACTGTAGCTTGGTTTCTAATTACAAATGGCTTCACTGGATCTACAAGTTCACTTGGCGCAGGTATAAAATCATACTTTTCAGATGTACGTTTTAATCCTGAAATAAATGCTGCAAAAAAGAAGCACAATGTTATCTTAAAAGATGCTGCGCGTCAGCGTTTCTTAATTGGTTTTGAAGATCTATTTCGTGAGGGTGCAACGGATGATGATTTTAATGATGTTGTTTTTTACACAACGCTTAGTCCTTATAGTGCAGCAAGAACTGAGGAAATAAAACCAATAGAAATATTTGTAGACACTGATAAAGACGGCGTAGGAGATTCAATAGATGAATATCCAACTGATCCTAATAGAGCATTTAATAATTATTATCCATCAAAAGACAATTTAGCAACACTAGTATACGAAGATTTGTGGCCATCAAAAGGAGATTATGATTTCAACGATTTAGTAGTTGACTATAACTTTAATCAAATTACAAATGGTAGTAATAAAATCGTAGAAATAAATGCTACGTTATCAGTAAGAGCAATAGGTGCTTCATTGAAAAATGGTTTTTCATTAGAATTTAATACCACGCCAGGTAATGTAAAATCTGTCACAGGACAAAATTTAACAAATAGTTTATTTACGTTAAATGCAAACGGAACAGAACAAAGACAGTCTAAAGCAGTTGTTCCTATTTTCGATGACCCATATAAGGTGCTCGGTGGTGGCGGATCGATTGTTAATACATACAGCGGTGGCGCGTATATAACTCCAAAAACTATGAATGTAAAAATAGAATTTGTAACACCTATAGTAACCACCAATTTTGGAACAGCACCATACAATCCATTTATTGTAGTGGGAGGTGTAAGAGGAAAAGAGATCCATTTACCAGCCAACGCGCCAACTGATTTGGCTGATACATCCAGATTTGGAACTGGCGATGACGATAGTAATTTAGCATTGAAAAAATATTATATGTCTGATAATAATTTACCATGGGCAATCAACATCCCAGTGCAGTTTGCTTATCCTGCAGAAAAACAAGACATAACAAAAGGATTCCTAAACTTTAATAGATGGGCAACAAGCAAAGGAACAACAAATGCAGATTGGTATTTAGACAAAGTCGGCTACAGAGACACGTCTAAATTATTTAAAAAATAAAAAAATAAAAAATCCTAACAAGCTTCTAAACCTTGTTAGGATTTGATTTTTAAAATAGGTTCTATTTGGGACGCGCTATTTTTTATTCTTTCTGAATTAATACTAAACATATTATACCTTAAGCCATTTAAAATTGTACAAAATATAAGGCTATATTTGTCATAACGCACGAAACTAGAGACGCTATAAAGCGTAACAAACGGTGTATAAAGATTGCATAAAATATAATAATGTTCGGTATTAAAAGGGAAACTATAAGAGATGTTTTTTCCAAATTCAGAAAAAATTCCAAAAAATGGACTTTTTATCGTTTGCAAAAAAAATAATTACTTGATAAACAGTTATTTAACTAAATGGCACATTCATTGAATAATATAACAATGAAAATAAACAGCATATAAAAATAATTAAATTTAAAACCGTATTATCATGAAAACAATTAACTTCAAAACTACTCTAGTTTTACTATCCATTTTGAGTGTCTTTTTACACTCCTGTGTTAGCGACACTCCAACTAACAACGATGTAAAATTCGAAAATTTCGATTTTAAAACCACAAAACAAATTAAGGTTTCTGTTTCGACCCTTAATTCAGTAGACAAACCTATAGGAGGTGTAAGTGTGGAAATTTACACACAAAACCCATTAACATCTGACGGTTTACTTAAAGCAAACAGCAGCGATTTTTTAGCATTTAAAGGAATTAGTTCCAGTGCTGGTACATTAGACTGCGAAATTGCACCTCAAACCTTTGTTGATAGTTTGAGTATTTTAGTAAATCATATTGGTTTACCTTCATTCAAACAAGTAAAAATAAATTCTAATACTGTAAATGTTGTAGTTGGTGGGTCATCTTTGCAAAAAACTAGTAAATATGGTAATGCTTCAAAAACTAGCTCAACTGCTGCTTTGCCTGATCCTGTAAAGATGGGTATTTACTATGTGTTAGGTGCTTGGGATAACCAAGGAAAACCGAATTACTTATGGAATCCCAATGACATTATAGCGAATGATTTTTTAGCAGATGTAAATGCATCTTTGCCTGAATTTAAAAAACTTCCAGATTCTCATCCTGAATATTTAAGCTCTACTGATAATGGAAATATTGAATTAATAAAAGATGCAGAAGTTTGGCTTACATTTGTTCACGAAGGTGCAGGATACAGAAATGCAATTGGATATTACACTCATAAAAATGATATTCCTCCAAGTAGTAAAACCGATATTAAAGATCCAACTATTATTTTTCCAAATGTTTCTTACAGTGGATCAGGTGGTTTATTAAGTTCTGGAAATAAAGTACAATTGCTATATTTCGATCCTGCAACAAATAAGTACAGCAAAATTTTTCCTGCAGGAACTACTGTCGCTTGGTTTTTTATTGCTGACAGCTTTAGAAATTCAACAACTGCAATTGGTCCAGGTATAGGAACATTCTATTCGGATAGCCGTTTTAATCCTGAAATAAATGTTAATAAAAGAAAACACAATGTAGTGCTTAAAGACACTAAACGTCAACTTTTATTAATCGGTTTTGAGGATATAAACCGTGAAAAAAATTCAGACGAAGATTTTAATGATGGTGTTTTTTATGCCACTTTCACTCCATTTGACGCAGCTAAAACTGACAAGATACAACCAATAGATACACCAACAGATACTGATGGAGATGGTGTAAGTGATTCTCGTGACGAGTATCCTACTGACCCAAAAAGAGCTTTTAATAATTATTACCCATCCAAAAATAATACTGGAACATTGGCTTTCGAAGATTTATGGCCAGTAAAAGGTGATTATGATTTCAATGATTTAGTGGTAGATTACAATTTTAATCAAGTAACAAATGGCGAAAATAAAGTAGTAGAAGTAAATGCAGCGTTGACAGTTAGAGCAATCGGTGCTTCATTCATAAATGCGTTTGCATTGCAATTTAATACCACTCCAGGTAATGTAAAATCAGTTACAGGAAATAGTTTGACTAAAAATGTATTTGCTTTGAATGCAAACGGAACAGAACAAAATCAAACCAAAGCAGTTGTTCCGATTTTTGATGATCCTTATAAAGTACTTAACGCTAGTGCTGGTATTACAAACACATACATTGGTGGTGCGTACAGCGCTCCGAAAACAATGAATATCAAAATTGAATTTATAACACCAATGGCACTAAGCGGTTTCGGAACTGCGCCTTACAATCCTTTTATTGTAGCAAGTGGCATTCGTGGAAAAGAAATACACTTGCCAGCAAACGCGCCAACTGATTTGGCTGACAAATCTAAGTTTGGCACTGGAGATGACGATAGCAATTTGGGAGCTCTAAAATATTATATGTCTGATAATAATTTGCCATGGGCAATTAACATTCCTGTACAATTTGCCTACCCAATAGAAAAACAAGAAATTTCAAAAGCTTTTTTATTCTTTAATAGATGGGCTGAAAGTAAAGGTTCGACCAATGCAGATTGGTACATGGATAAACCAGGATACAGAGACACCTCTAAAATATTTAAAAGATAAAAAGTAAAAAATTGAACTAATAAAAATCCTAACAGACTTCAAAAACCTGTTAGGATTTCATCTTTAAAATAGAATGATATTAACCCGATATATTTTAATACTAAAATTCTATTATATAAAATATAATTGCTTATTTCTGCTCTTAAAACCACTTTAATAAATTTTATTTTTTGACATTTTTTCATGAAAAACAATTTATATTCGTTAAGTCATTCGTTATGTTGAATTACAAAAGAATTACATTTGCAAATAAATACAAAAATGTTCCATAATTTGACAAAGTAATTATTGGCATAAAAATTAAACATTACCGTTACTATACTTATTCTCATATATCAGTTAAAATGAATAACCCTAAAATCAAAATAAAACAAACCGATTTACTTTCGCACAATTGGTATTTATTGAACAATGTCACTTTCGATTTTTTAAGAAAAGATGGCGTTTGGATAACCCAAAAAAGGGAAGTTTATGACAGAGGCAATGGTGCTGGAATCTTACTCTACAATCGGGAACAAAAAACAATTATTCTCACTCGCCAATTCAGACTTCCTGCTTACCTCAACGGCAACGAAACTGGGATGATGGTAGAAGTTTGTGCAGGTCTTCTTGACCAAGATCACCCCGAACAATGCATCATCCGTGAAACCGAAGAAGAAACAGGCTATCGTATAAAATCTGTTCAAAAAATTATGGAAGCGTATATGTCACCTGGTGCTATTACCGAGATTTTACATCTATTCGTTGGGGAATATGATACTTCAATGAAAGTGAACGATGGCGGAGGATTAGAACACGAGCAAGAAGAAATTGAAGTTATCGAAATGCCTTTTACAGAAGCTTACAACAAGATTGCTACAGGAGAAATTAAAGATGCAAAAACCATTTTACTTTTGCAATATGCCAAAATAAATAATCTCGTTGGATAGAATTAAGTCGAAGGTATAAATAAATATAGCTACTTTTACTCAAATACTAAGTTGTCTTAAAATTTGTAACCTACATAGTTTAAAGGAAAATATATTTTAAAACGTTTTTCAAAGGCTTTTCGTTTACTGTTAACTATGAATAAGCAGAATTAAAATAACAAATGATCTTCACTCCTTAAGCAATTTATCTATTTCACTTTCAATGTTATACAAAAAAACATTTTCTTTTGTTTCTAACTGTCCTTCGTATCTAATTCTACCATTTTTTAAAATTAACAAATGAGGAAAAGAGGATATATTTAAACTGTCCTTAATTTCTTTAGCAGAAGTCGTGTAAAGTTGTGGGAATTTATAACCTTTACCATCCAAAATTGTTATTGTGTTTTGAAATTTATCTCTATTTTCAGGAACATTAATTGAATAAATTTCAATATTTGGATTACTTTTATATTTTAAATATGTGGCTTCCAAATCTGGAAATTTCTTAAAACAGATACTACAACTAGTAGTCCAAAAATCTAAAACTACTATTTTATTTTTATATAAATTTACTTGATTATTTTCTTTATCTATTATTGAAACTTTCGGAAAATTTATATTTTTTTCTGAGTTATGATTATTTAAATAGCTGTAAAAATTTGGAAACATAACCCCCCCAATAAAAGCAAAAAAGAATACTGAAAATATTGGAATGTAAATGATTTTTTGTTTAAAATATAAATAAGATAAGAGCGTACTGACAGGAGCAAAAAATAAATATAAGAATCCAATTGAAAAATTATCTCCTATCAAACAAGTTAAAAATATTAATAATATAAATGGAAAATTCAATAAAAATAAATCATTTATAATATTATGAGATTTTCTAATAACTCTATAAACAATTATAAATACACAGGTTAAAAATAGCGGTAACATTAATTCATGATTACCCCAGGTGATAACACCAAGCAAACAATAAAACAAAATAAATATTGTAGAAATTAGTATTTTCTTTTTCATAATTTTTTAAAATTTGAGGGCGTATAGTTACGCCCTCTTTTTCTTAAACTGCTTGTTCACATTCAAAAGCCCATAAAAATCCACAACCCGATCTAGTGGTTGTGCATTTTACTCTTGTACTCCCATACCAAGAACAAGTCCAATCACAGTTACAAGGTATTGATGCGGTTTTTGAAGAAGGCTTAGTTTTTGCCTGAAAGTCTGGATTTATTGATTTTAAATCCATTAAAACATCATCTGAAACCTTATCTAGACCTTTGAATTTTCCAGAATAATTATAATCATTCAAATCAGAAAACATTCTAAAAAAATCATCTTCTGGAGTTATTATTGCTAGATTTAAAGCTATTTCGCTAATTGCTTTAGATGCAAATACTTCTTTATTTAATTCAAATTTAAGTTGTTTAATTAAATTTTTGTTTTCAACTGGAAGGTCCTGTTTTAGAAGTTGCTCTAATTTTTCATTCCAAAGTTTAACTTTCTCTTTTTTATCTAGAACATTATAATCTGTTTTGATTTTTGCATAATCCTTACCTTTTAAAAAAACAGATCTGAAATTAGTACTTGTAACAATAGTGTCTGAATTGTTTTCTTTTGAGCAAGCGAAAAATAAAATCGTACTCAAAAATAATATTATTAATATTGATAATTTGTGATTTTTCATTTTAATCTAAATTTTGATTTTTTTAAAAAATAATTTGAAATTTAAGTCAATAGGTTAATATGCCAAATTTCTAAAGTTAATAAGTGCAACTTATCAATGTAACCTATAAGATGCTCTTATTATTCGGAAATATCTTCTGCCGTATCTTTTTGTTAAAGTAAATCTTACGATAACATCCTGCTTTAACAATGTTTATACAAGTTATAATTATCATTTCTTAAGATTTTTCTATTCAATAAATTTTATTTATGCTTTGTAAAATTGAAAAAAAATAAAATCAATTATAAGAATTATATTTATAATTTAACAAACTATTAACATTTTTATCAATTAAAAGCAAAAAATATCAGATGTAATCATACGATATTAATTATATTATAATTTCAAACGAAGTCTTTTTTTATAATTTACATTATCTTTATAAACTAACAAGAAAAATGAACAACCCAAAAATTAAAATTAAACAAACCGATTTATTATCTGACAATTGGTATATATTGAACAACGTCACTTTCGATTTTTTAAGAAAAGACGGAGTTTGGATAACCCAAAAAAGGGAAGTGTATGATAGAGGAAATGGTGCTGGAATCTTACTCTACAATCAGAAACAAAAAACAATTATTCTCACTCGCCAATTCAGACTTCCTGCTTACCTCAACGGCAACGAAACTGGAATGATGGTAGAAGTTTGCGCAGGACTTCTTGACCAAGATCACCCCGAACAATGCATCATCCGTGAAACCGAAGAAGAAACTGGCTATCGCATACAATCTGTTCAAAAAATTATGGAAGCCTATATGTCACCCGGGGCTATTACCGAAATTTTACATCTATTCGTTGGCGAATATGACGCTTCAATGAAAGTCAATGATGGCGGAGGATTAGAACACGAGCAAGAAGAAATTGAAGTAATCGAAATGCCCTTTACAAAAGCGTACAAAATGATTGCGACTGGAGAAATTAAAGATGCAAAAACCATTTTACTGTTGCAATATGCCAAAATAAATAATCTCGTTGGATAGAATTAAGTCGAAGGTATAAATAAATATAGCTACTTTTACTCAAACGATTTTAAGTTTTGGAAAACAAAAAGACAAAGCACTCCGCTCTTCACGAAAAATCTGGAATTTCTTCACCGGAAATTGTCAGCCCCAATGCTGTGAACCAAGTCCAAAAACTCAGAAAAATACAACCTTCTTCACAGGAATTGATTGACGGTATTTTATCAGGAAACATTTCTGCCTTGAGTCGTGCCATAACTTTGGTAGAAAGTACCAATGCTACCCATTTGGCCAAAGCCAATGAAGTAATTAATGAATGTTTGAAACATGCAAATAAATCAATTCGAATAGGAATCACAGGAGTTCCAGGGGTTGGAAAAAGTACGTTTATTGAAGTCTTTGGAAAACAATTAACAAACTTAGGAAAAAAAGTGGCCGTTTTAGCCGTTGACCCAAGCAGCACCATTTCGCACGGAAGTATTTTGGGTGACAAAACCCGAATGGAAGAATTGGTAAAAGACCCGAATGCTTTCATCAGACCTTCGGCTTCTGTAGAAACTCTTGGCGGAGTGGCTCGGAAAACCCGTGAAGCGATTACGCTTTGCGAAGCTGCAGGATTTGACACGATACTCATAGAAACAGTTGGCGTTGGTCAAAGTGAAACAGCTGTTCACAGTATGGTCGATTTCTTTTTACTACTAAAAATTTCTGGTGCTGGCGACGAATTGCAAGGCATCAAACGAGGTATTATGGAAATGGCCGATGCGATAGTCATCAACAAAGCCGATGGAGATAATATTAAAAAAGCAAATTTAGCCAAAGTAGAATTCAACAGAGCTTTGCATCTTTTTCCAACCAAAAAATCGGGATGGACACCAACATCTTCAACTTGTAGCGCGATAACTCACGATGGAATTCCTGAAGTTTGGGAAATGATTGTAAAGTATATTGAACTCACAAAAGGCAATCATTATTTCTTTGAAAAACGGACAGCACAGAATCAATATTGGATGCTCGAAACCATAAATGAGCAATTGAAAACCAACTTTTACAATCATCCTGAAATTCAAAAACTTTTGGAAGCCAATAAAAAAGCGGTTCAAAACGATGAAATATCACCTTTTGCAGCCGCTCAATTATTATTAGAAAAGTATTTTGAAAAATAAATTTTACTCTTTCTCGTAAAGTTCCATTTCTCGGTCGTAAAAATCATTGGCAAGCACAATCAAACCTTCCATTTCAGCATTGAGTTCGCCTTCGTCAAGATCTTCGGCTTCTTCCATAAATTCTACTTCATCGTCTCTAAGATTGATGATAAATCTTGGATAATCAAGATGAATGATAAAAATATCTTCGGGAAAATCGGTGTTGTCGCCTAGTAAAAATTTTGGTAATTCCATTTTAAGTTTATTGTTTAGGGTTTATGGTTTATGGCTTGTTACTCAACTCTGAACAACAAACCACAAACTATAAACAGTTATTATTTATCAGACAAAATTACTGGTGCACTTCCTTTTCCCATAAAAATAATTTTGGTATTTGGAGAAGTAGCAATCTCTTTTTGTGCTTTAATTTGTTCGTATTGCAATTGTTTATCGGTCAACCCTGTAGAAATAATCCTTTGATAATCAGCAATACCTTGTGCTTCTACCCTTTTCCTTTCGGCTTCTTGTTTTTCTTTTTGAAGTACAAAAGTCATTTTCTGCGCATCCTGTTCCGCATTAATTTTACTTTCGATTGTAGTTTTGACAGAAGCTGGAAGATTGATATTTCTTATCAACAATTGTTCTAAAATTAAACCTCTAGCTTTAAAATCTTCTTCTATACTTTTGAAAATTCGTTGTTGAAATTCGTTTCTTTTAGTCGAATACAAAGCCACAGCATCATAATAAACAGCGTTGTCACGAATACGAGTTCTGGTTACTGGACGAACTATTTTATCGGTATAATTGACCCCAATTTGCTTGAAAATTTTTGGTGCATCTGAAGGTGTAATTTTATACAAAACCGTTAAATCTATTACTACTTCCAGTCCATCATTCGACAAAACCCGAATGGCATCATCGCCTTCTTGTGCACCTTCATTATGAACGGCTGACATGGTATAATTTTGAGTTTGAATGTCAAAATCGGTTACATCCAATAAAGGATTTATCAAATGTAAACCACTGTCCAATACATCGGGCTGAACACTTCCGTAAAGCGATTTAACACCTACTTTTCCGGCATCGATTTGTTTGAACATCGAAGAAAAAACACCTAACACTATGACTAAAAGTCCGGCAAACCTTAGTGGTCCCGAAAACTTGAAAAATGGATTACTTGCATTGCTTTTTAATGCAAAACTTACAATTAGTAAAATAACCCCAATAATAATTAATAGTATCATTTTTTTGAAAATTAATTTGTTCGGTGATTATACGTTGAATAAGATTGGAAGTTACAATTATTTTAAGAAAAAACTTTATAATTCTGAATTCTCCAAAACCAACTTTTTCGTTAATCTCGCAAAGCGAATATACAAAAATAAAGCTGCCGCAGTAAGTCCTGCCAAAAGTCCAATCCAGATTCCGGTTGCTTCTAAATCAGTGTGTTTTCCTAAATAATATGAAATCGGAAATCCTACAATCCAATAGGCCACAAAAGTAATGTACATCGGGATTTGTACATCCTGCAAACCTCGTAAAGCACCCAAAACTACCACCTGAATTCCGTCTGAAATTTGAAATATAGCAGCTACCAAAAGCAATTTGGATGCAATAAATATAATTTCAGTATTGTCCAATTGCTGCGATGCATCGGACATATTCAAAAATAAATGGGGGAGAAAATTATGCGAAATCACAAAAACAATTCCAAAGAAAGTTTCGACCATAATGGCCAATAAAAAAATCGACCGAGCCACAGTAATTAATTGTTTGTAATCTTTCGACCCTTTGGAGTTACTCACTCGAATCATCGCTGCAACGCTAAAACCCATTGCCACCATAAAAGTGGAGGAAGCCAAAGTCAACGCAATTTGATTCGCCGCTTGACTATTTTTCCCAAGCGAACCCGAAAGCCAAATTGCGGCTGTAAATAAAGTAACTTCAAACAACATTTGCATCGCTGACGGCAATCCCAAATTGATAATTTTCTTTAAAATAGATTTTTTAATTTCCTTGAAGGTAAAATTCTTAAAATAAGTTTTGAAAGCAATATTATGTTTTAAAATGTAGTGCATAAAAACCACCATCATAATCCTAGAAATCACAGTGCCAAGGGCTGCACCTACTATTCCTAATTTTGGAAAACCCCAAACACCGTAAATCAAAACATAATTAAAGAAAATGTGAACCACATTGGCCAAATAAATAGCATACATCGAGTATTTGGTTTGCGACAAACCATCGGCAAACTGTTTGTATCCTTGAAAAATAATAACCGGAATCAACGAAAAAGCAACCCAATCTATATAAGGTGCAGCCAAATCTACAACTGCTTCTGGTTGGTTCATCAAACGCATTATTGGCTTTGCCAAAACGATCATAATAAAAATCGCAATTCCTAAAAGCGTGCACAACAACAATCCGTGGTGAAAAGTAGTTCGAATTTTCTTGTCGTCTTTCTCGGCGTCGGCTTCTGCTATCAATGGTGTAATGGCTGTCGAAAACCCAATTCCCAGTGACATTCCAATAAAAATAAAGCTGTTACCAAGCGAAACCGCTGCCAACTCGGTTGAACCAAGGTTTCCCACCATAAAATTATCTACAATTCCAATCAAGGTATGACCTAACATTCCCAATATTACTGGATATGCTAATCTAAAATTATAGGAGAACTCTTTGGTGTATTGGGATAAATTCACTTCTTTTATTTTGGTTGGCAAATGTAATCAGAACAAATCGATTCTATCGCTACAATATCAAAAATAAAGAAACTTTATCGATAAAAATCCAAAAATTATACAACAATCCGACCTAATTCTATAATATCAACAAAAAATTGCTTCCCTACTTTTGCACCGTTGTAAAAAATCGCAACACAAAAATAAAAATTATGAAAACTACAAAAAAAATTACGCTTTTATTGGTATTAGCTATCTCGATGATGTTCGCTAATAATTCGAATTCACAAAACACAGCAGCAGCAGCAGCAAATTATGATCAAGGATTTCGTTTAGGAATTGGGGTAAATGCCGGTTATGCTGCTCACGATCCTTACAAAATGGCTCTAGGTGCTGATGCAAGATTGCAATATGACTTATCAAAAAGATATTCTGTTACGCTAACTACTGGATTTACAAATCTTTTTGTGAGCAAAGTAGATGGATCAGATCTAGGATTGATTCCTGCAAAATTGGGTTTCAAAGCGTTCGTCTGGAATGACCAATTTTATGTTATGGGAGAAACTGGAGCAGCTTTTGCGGTAACAAACGATTATCACAAAACCTCTTTGCTTCTAGCTCCAAGCATTGGCTATGCGTCAAAATACATCGATGTTTCCTTGCATTACGAGTTTTACAATGACTTCAAAAGATTGAATAATAATGGAACTCAAGGTAAAGGTGTTGGCCAAGTTGGCGTTCGTTTAGCTTATGGTTTCGAATTGTAAAAATTCTAAATTCTTGAAAAATGCGCTCTAATCCAGCGCATTTTTTTTTGCAAAATAATTTCAGTTTTAATTCACAATGACTTGATAAGTAAGATTTCTATTCAACCATAAATTTACAAAACTCGTTTATAAAATTAAATTTTGAAGTTGCTATTGAAAATTGAATTTGTTATTTAAGTTGCTTTCTATATTCCTCAAAATTTGCTTTAACCTTTTCGTCTAATTCTGGTTCTTTTATGTCAGTATATTTTTTCATTTCTTCCCAAATGATTTTTGCTACAATATATCGTGCCATTTCCTTATCATCGGCGGGAACAATATACCAAGGGGCAATATCTGTAGAAGTTTTATTAATTGCTTCCTCATAATAGTGCATATATTCGTCCCAATGTTCGCGCTCTTTCAAATCTCCAGGCGAAAATTTCCAATGATGCTCCTCTTCCTCTAACCTTCTCAACAAGCGCTTTCTTTGCTCTTCCTTGCTCATGTGAAAATAAAATTTCATCACAATCGTTCCATTTTGTGAAATATGTTTCTCAAAATTATTGATTTGTTCCATCCGATTTTCCCAAAAAACAGGAGTAATATCTTCCACTTTTTCAATTCCAGGCAAGTTTTCGCCTAAAATATATTCAGGATGAACTCGTGTTACCAAAACATTCTCATAATGTGTCCTATTAAAAACGGCAAATTTCCCTTTCTCGGGCAAAGCACGGTAATGCCTCCACAGATAGTCATGTTCCAGTTCGGCCGAATTTGGAGTTTTAAAACTACTGACCTCAACACCACGCGGGTTGAATTCCTTGAAAACTTCCCGAATCAAACTGTCCTTTCCAGACGTATCCATTCCTTGCAAACAAATCAAAACGCCATAGCGATTATGCGCGTACATCACGTCCTGAAACTCGCTGAGCTTAGCTTGAACCTTGTTCAATTTCTCTTCTTTATCATCCTCACTCGCCTCATTAAACAAATTCGTAGGGATTTTTGACAATTCAATTTTGCCAACCACTTTAAAATCATCTGGATTAATCGACTTCATAATGAAATATTTATATTTACATCTCAAATATAACAAAAAAAATAATTCAAATGTAATCCTGAGCGCAGTCTAAAGATGGAGCTATTTCCTGCTATTCGTTGCAATCTAGCAAAAAGGCGAGGATTTCCATTGCTATCAGGGCTAGGGCATTTGTTTTCAAAATCACTTTTATGCGAAATTTTACACTAGAATTACAATTTAAAATCAACGGAATTGGTTCTGCGTCAGGATTAGTTTACAAAGATAATTCCTTGTTTGTCATTTCAGACAATGGTTCATTTCTCTATGAATATCAAATTCAAGAAAAGGAATTGACCAAAATTCCGTTATTGGCAAACGGCCAAGAAAACATCTCCAAAAAAGACAAATTCGACTTTGAATCCATGGCGTTGAAAGGAAATAAACTCCACATTTTGGGATCTGGCTCTACTTCCAAAAGAGAAAAAAGAATAACCTACAATCTTGAAACCCGAGAAATAGAAGAAAAAGATTTATCAAAAGTGTACCAAAATCTAAAACAATATGCTTCCATTTCTGATGACGAATTAAATATCGAAGGCGCATTATTCTATAATGAAAAATGGTTTTTGTTCCAAAGAGGAAACGGAGCCAATTCCAGAAACGGAATTTTTAAATTGAATTCCCTCAAAAATGAATTACATACAGCGTTTATTGAAGTTAGATTACCAAAAATCAAGCACGTAGAAACTTCCTTTACCGATGCTATTTTGGTCGAAGACAAAATTTACTTTTTGGCCACAGCCGAAGATACTACTTCCACTTATGACGATGGCGAAATATTAGGAAGTATTATTGGTCGAATGGACGGCCAAACATTCGAAATCGAGTTCACCCAAAAAATCTCTGATAACCATAAATTCGAAGGATTGACACTTTACTTTAAAACCGAAACCGAAATCCAATTTCTAATTTGCGAAGACAATGATACCGAAGTTTTGGAAACCAATATTTATAAAGTATCTATTCCAAATCCTTCATTAACAAAATAATTTCAAAAATATTTTAACCTCCTCCCAACCTTTTTCTCTTTTTCATCCTCTTTAGTAGAAAGACAACAATTGTGATAAACGAAAACTTAATTTCTGATTGCAAAAAAATGCACCGCACCGCTCAGCGTCAGGTGTATGAGCTTATGGCTCCAAAACTCTACCGCACTTGCAAGCGCTACCTAAAGAAAGAAGAAGAAATAGAAGAAGCTTTGGCCGACGCTTTCTATACTATTTTTACAAAACTCGACCAGCTCAAAGAATATGGCGCTTTTGAAGCTTGGTCTCGAAAAATTACAGTCAATCATTGTTTGGCAACCATCAAGAAAAGCACCAACTTCAATTTGTATCTCGATGATGTCAAAACCCTTTCGCAACCTTTTACCGATGAAGTTACGGAACTCGAAGAGGAAGATTTACTGAATTTGCTCAATCACATTCCCGAAGGTTGCAAGACAATTTTTAATCTTTTCGTTATTGAAGGTTACAGTCACAAAGAAATTGCAACAATGCTCAACATTTCTGAAGGCACATCCAAATCACAATTGAATGCTTCGAAGACAAAACTGAAGGAATTAGTAAACAATTTGTATTACCAAAAAGCGAAATAGTTATGGAAAATCAAGATAAAATATTCGACAAAATAAAAAATGCTTCCCAAAAAGCAGAAGAAAATGACTTTCCAGCATTGGAAAAAGTATGGATGCGCGTAGAAGAAAAACTCGACAAAAAAGAAGATAAAAAAGCCATTGCACTATGGAAAAAACTGGCTGTTGCCGCTTCACTCCTAATGTTTTTTTCTTTGGGTTACCAGTTTCTTAAAACTGATTCAAAAACAACCGCACCAAACGGAACGAAAGAAAATAATGTGGTTATTCAAGAAAAACAAGACAAAAATAGCAATGAAAAATCAACAGAAATCATCAAATCGGATGCGGTAGTTATTCTAAAAAAACAGAAAGAAGAACCAGTTGCTTTAGGTGTTGCAGAAGTTATAATTTCGGAAGCAAATCGTGGAATTGAACCCGTTGCAAGTGTAAAACAAAAAGAAGTTGAACTTAGCAAAGACAAAGAAGCAACTATAAGCGCTATGAAAGTCGAAGCCATTGCCATAACAGAAAACAATGCCAAAGCTAAAATTACCTCAACTTATGATGCGACAACTAGAACTATTTCTGGAATCGTTACTGACGAAAAGGATTTACCTCTTCCTGGAGCCAATGTATTTGTTAAAGGCACAACAAAAGTAGTTATAACTGACTTTAATGGAAAATTTAGTATTCAAGCTGAAAGAGGAGATAAACTTGTTTTTTCATATATTGGGTATGAAAACAGCTATGCTAGTGTTGGAGAAAATGATAAAATGAATATGAAATTGATTAATAATTCAATGGCCCTGAATGAAGTAGTTGTTGTTGCTTATGCCACTCAAAAAAAATTAGATTTTACAGGTTCTGTTCCTATGATTTCTAGTAATGATTTGAGAAAACAAAAATCAGCAAATGTTAGTCAAACTCTTCAAGGAAGAATTGCGGGTGTTCAAATAGAATCAAAATTTAAAAAAACAGAAAGCCCAATATTTATTCGAGGTATCGCATCGATTTCAAAATCAACTCAACCTATAGTAGTTGTTGATGGAGTCCCAACAGCATTCCAAGAATTAAACGCAGATGATATTCAAAGTATGAAGGTTCTTAAAGATACCGCAGCTACTTCTGTTTATGGGAAACGTGGTGCAAATGGAGTAATTCTAATAACCACAAAAAACGGAACTTATAAAAATCTTTCTAAAAAAGAATTAGAAAAAAAATTCAAAAAACTGGAAAACAACAAAAAGCCCGAAGAAAAAGTATTGCCTCCAAAATCGATAGAAGTTTCTGAAGAAGACTATGACAATTTTGTAGAAAATCAATTCGAAAACCCAAAAGCAGCACCACTTTCTACTTTCTCTATTGATGTTGACAATGCTTCTTATACCAATGTGAGACGGTTTATCAACAATGGACAAACCGTTCCAAAAGATGCCGTGAGAGTAGAAGAAATGATGAATTTTTTCAAATATAAATATCCGCAACCACAAGATGAACATCCGTTTTCGATTAACACAGAGTACAGCGATTGTCCTTGGAATCCAAAACACCAATTGCTAAAAATTGGTTTGCAAGGAAAAAATATTCCAACGGAAAGTTTACCCGCTTCTAACTTGGTTTTCTTGATTGATGTTTCAGGTTCGATGAGCGATGCCAATAAATTACCATTATTGAAGCAATCGTTAAAAATTTTGGTCAACGAACTCAGAAAAAAAGACAACGTAGCCATTGTGGTTTATGCTGGAGCAGCAGGAATGGTTTTGCCTCCAACAACTGGAGATGAAAAACAAACCATCATCGATGCTTTAGAAAAACTCAATGCTGGTGGAAGCACGGCTGGTGGAGCAGGAATAGAATTGGCTTATAAATTAGCGCAAGAAAACTTTATCAAAGGAGGAAATAACCGAGTAATTCTGGCTACTGACGGCGATTTTAATGTCGGTTCTTCATCCAATACCGATATGCAAACCCTGATTGAGGAAAAAAGAAAATCTGGTGTTTTCTTAACTTGCTTGGGTTACGGAATGGGTAATTACAAAGACAGCAAAATGGAAACTTTGGCCGACAAAGGCAATGGAAACTATGCTTATATCGACAATATTCAGGAAGCCAATCGCTTCTTGGGAAAAGAATTCAAAGGTTCGATGTTTGCCATCGCCAAAGACGTAAAAATCCAAATAGAATTCAATCCAAAACAAGTGCAAGCATACCGATTGATTGGGTATGAAAACAGAAAATTGCGTCCCGAAGATTTTACAAATGATGCTATTGATGCTGGAGAATTAGGAAGCAATCATACCGTTACCGCATTGTACGAAGTGATTCCAACTGGAGTGAAAAGCGAGTTCCTGAACAACCAACCTGATTTGAAATACACAAAAGTTGCCACGAACGAAAGTGATTATTCCGATGAACTGGCCACCATAAAATTTCGTTACAAAAAACCAGATGGCGACAAAAGTATCGAAATGGTAAAAGTGATTGAAAACAAATCCATTCCATTGAAAAATTCTTCTGATGATTTCAAATTTAGTGCCGCCGTGGCTTGGTTTGGATTAAAATTACGAGATTCCAATTTGGTTCCCAACAAAGCTACGGAAGATATTAAAAAGCTAGCCAAAGAAGGATTGTCGAATGATGATGAAGGTTATAAAGCAGAGTTTGTTCGTTTGGTAGAAACCGTGAAATAAACTTTTGGTTCAGACCTAACAGGTTTTAAAAACCTGTTAGGTCTTTTTATTATTAAACTACAGCATTCATAAACTCCATACGCACACTTCCATCTTCATCAATTTTTGTCAAATTGATTTCTTGCAAAGTATTCGCTAATGCTGGATTCCAAGGTGTTTTTACACGCACATAATTTTCGGTAAAACCGTGAATGTATCCTTCTTTATTTTCAGTTTCGAAAAGTACGGTTCTGTAGGTTCCAATTTGGCTTTCATAAAAAGCACGACGTTTTTTTACTGATAATCCACGCAACATTTTGCTACGTTTTGCTCGAACATTCGCAGGAACAATGCCTTCCATTTCGGCAGCTTCTGTATTATCCCGTTCTGAATAGGTAAAAACGTGCAAATAAGAGATGTCTAAATCATTCAAATAATGGTAGGTTTCCAAGAAATGTTCATCGGTTTCGCCTGGAAAACCAACAATTACATCGACGCCAATACAAGCGTCGGGCATTACTTCGCGAATTTTATTTACCCGTTCCGTATATATTTCTCTTTGGTAACGGCGTTTCATTAACTTCAGGATTTCGTTGCTTCCGGATTGCAACGGAATATGAAAATGCGGCACAAAAGTTCGACTTTTAGATACAAATTCAATAGTTTCGTTTTTCAATAAATTAGGTTCAATGGACGAAATTCGCAATCTTTCGATTCCTTCCACTTTGTCCAATTCTTGAACTAATTCTAAAAAAGTATGTTCGTGTTTTTTATTTCCAAATTCCCCTTTTCCGTAATCGCCAATGTTTACACCGGTCAAAACAATTTCCTTGATTCCTTGTTCTGAAATTTCTTTGGCATTTTTCAGCACATTTTCCAGTTCATCACTTCGGGAAATCCCTCTCGCCAACGGAATCGTGCAATACGTACATTTGTAATCGCAACCGTCTTGCACTTTCAAGAAAGCACGAGTTCTGTCGCCAATGGAATAACTTCCTACATAAAAATCGGCTTCTGCAATTTCGCAAGAATGGACTTCGCCAAAATCATTTTTGGACAAATCATTGATGTAATCGGTAATTTTAAATTTTTCTGTAGCACCCAAAACCAAGTCCACTCCATCAACAGCAGCCAATTCTTCGGGTTTAAGTTGGGCATAACAACCTATGGCGGCAACAAAAGCTTTATCATTGAGTTTCATCGCTTTTCGCACGACTTGCTTGAATTGTTTGTCGGCATTCTCGGTTACCGAGCAAGTGTTGATAACATACATATCGGCCACTTCTTCAAAATCAACGCGATCGAAACCTTCGTCCTGAAAACTTCTTGCAATAGTTGAAGTTTCCGAAAAATTCAATTTGCAACCTAGCGTGTAAAACGCTACTTTTTTTCTGTTTTCCATAAAATATCTCAATTAATGAAATCGTTGTCAAAAAATTGAGGTTGCAAATTTACATATAAATTGCAAGATTTAAAATTGGATTATCATTATATTTGTAATAAAGTTATAAAATTAAAAATTATGCAATCGACTAATTTACAAAAAGATAAACTAGACTTAACTGATAAAATCCTTCACACCGAAGACCAAAACAAATTAGATTTCTTAAAAAATGTCTTAAATGACGAACCTTTGAAATATCAATTAAGCAAAGAACAAAAAAATATTGTTCGAGAAAGTACCAAAAATTATTTGTCAGGTAATGACAAAGGGAAATCTTGGGAAGAAGTTAAATCTAATCTACTTTCAAGACGAAATGGGTAAATTAAAAGAAGTTCTTTCAATTCAAGCCGAAAATGAATTGGAAGATGCATTATATTTCTATGATTTAATTTCAACAAAAATTGAAGACTAGTTTTTAAATCAAATCAATGAATGCATCCAGTCTATTTTATTGAATCCAGAAAGTTATAAATTAGAATTTGATGTTTATCGTCAAGCAATTGTGAAAAAATTTCTATTTGTAATTATTTACACAAAAATTAATTCCATCATTTTGATTTCTGCCATTTTCCATACTAGCAAAAATCCAGATAAAAAATTTAGATAATTAACGAACAATAAAAAACCACAACTACCATCGCAATTGTGGTCATATAAATTTTTAAATAGCCTCTAAAAATTCATCAATGAAATTTAAATTAGCATCGATGTAGAGGTAATAATTATAATTTGAGAAAATATGACTATTTTTAATTAATCTCAATTCTATTTTTATACTTGGAACTGGAATAAAATTGTGGTCAACTACATATGATATTGAATTGTTTTCTATTTTATAACTACCAATATTAAAAATTCATCAGCCTCAATCCGATTTAAGTACTCTAAAGCCAATAAATATAAATCCTCTTTACTTTTCAACAAATCTAATTCCATATTTATTTTATTCCTTTCTCCATTTTTTAGTTTCTTCAAAAACATGCTCCAAAATTTTGGCTTCGGTTTCATCAAAAACTACATTCCTGCGACTCATCACTAATCTAGCCGTTTCAAAAGCTTTTTTGGTAATATAAGTAGTAAAACCAGAAGCTCCGCCCCAAGAAAAACTAGGAACAAAGTTGCGAGGAAATCCAGCACCAAAAATATTAGCGCTTACTCCAACTACCGTTCCAGTGTTAAACATTGTATTAATACCACATTTGCTGTGATCGCCCATCATCAATCCGCAAAACTGAAGTCCAGTTTTTTCGAAACTTTCGGCTTCATAACTCCAAAGTTTCACTTCTTCGTAATTGTTTTTAAGGTTGGAATTATTACTGTCGGCACCAATATTACACCATTCGCCTAAAACAGAATTTCCTAAAAATCCGTCGTGTCCTTTATTAGAATAACCAAATAATACAGAATTATTGACTTCTCCACCAATAACTGAATGTGGACCAACGGTTGTTGCTCCATATACTTTAGTTGCTAACTTTACTCTGCCCGATTCACATAACGCAAATGGTCCACGAATAACTGAACCTTCCATTATTTCAGCATTTCTTCCTATATATATAGGCCCACTAGAGGCATTTAAAGTAACAAACTCCAATTTTGCTCCTTCCTCAATAAAAATATTTTCTTTGGATATGGTATTAACGCTTTTCGGAACGGGTTGTGATTTTCTGTCTTCTGTTAATAATTCGAAATCTTCTCGAATCGCAGTATCATTTTTAGAAAAAATATCCCAGGTATGCTCTAATCTTAAACAATCTCCATCGTAATTAATAATCTCATAGGTGTCAAAATCTACTTCTTCTTGGTTTTCATCGGTATAAAAAGCGATAACATCCTCTCCTTTAAAAATAGCTTGGTTAGAAGTTAGACTGCTGACCATTTCCACCAAAATTGCATTAGGAAGAAAGGACGCATTTATCATTACATTCTCTTCCATTTCCACCATTGGATATTTATCCGATAAATATTCCTCAGTAATAGTTGTAGTTGTAGAACCTAAACGCATTTCCCATTTCTCACGAATTGTTAAAATACCCAATCTAATTTCTGCAACTGGACGTGTAAAAGTAAAAGGCAATAAAGCGTTTCTTGCTGGACCATCGAAAAGTATATAATTCATCTCAAATTTTTGTTTTTTCAGATTTCAGATTTCAGATTTCAGTGCTATTGATTGAAAAATGAAATAAAATCCCTAATTGTTTTTTTAGACAAAGTTACAAAGATTATTGAATAAAAAAACTCTCCATAAATGGAGAGTTTTATATAGTTTGATAATAAATAAATATTATTTACCGTGTTTAGCGTATTTAGTTTTGAATTTATCAATACGTCCTGCAGTATCGATAAGTTTAGATTTACCTGTATAAAAAGGGTGAGAAGTTCTAGAGATCTCCATTTTTACAACTGGATATTCAACACCGTCAACAGTGATTGTTTCTCTTGTATCTGCAGTAGATTTAGTGATAAAAACATCTTCATTTGACATGTCTTTAAAAGCAACTAATCTGTAATTTTCTGGGTGAATTCCTTTTTTCATCTTTATTTTATTTATTTTTTTGAGTGTTTTAATTTTGAAGCTTTTTCGACTTTCGAAAAAGGTGTAAATGCAACTACTCGTTTTATTTAAATCCTTTATTTATTTTGAGTGTGCAAATTTACACTAATTTTTCAATAATCAAATGTTTAGTTTGATTTTTTTTATAAACGTAAAAAACGATTTTTATCCTTGAATATATTGGGAATTGTTATATTTGTAGCTTATTAAATATGCTAGTTATGGAAAAAAGTGTTGCTCCAGCAAAATCTGGAACTGTATTTGGAGTTTTATTTGGAGTTATAATGATTTTAGAATTTGTAATTATGTATGTAATTGGAATGAAATCATTAGTAAACTCAAGTGTGGGAGTTATAGTAAACATTGCAAATTACCTTATATTACCTGTAGCTTTTATCTTTTTAGGTTCTGATAATTACAAAAAAAACATTAATAATGGATTTATATCTTTTAGCGAGTGCTTAAAAATTGGAGTTTCAATTGCTTTAATTGCAGCTATTATTTATGCTACTTTTAGTGTTGTTTTTAATTTTATATTTCCAGAATTTGTAGACGAAATGATTGCTATGTCAAGAGAAAAAATGATTTCCGAAAACCCTGAAATGAGCAGCGAACAGCTTGAAATGGGACTCTCGATGGCAAAGAAATTTATGAATCCCTTCATTGTATTCCCTGTTACTCTTGTAATGTTTTCGTTGATTGGTCTAATATATTCACTAATTATAGGTGCAATTGTAAAAAAAGAAAAACCACAAAGTTTTTAATTAATGAATTTATCCCTACTTATTCCGCTTCTCAACGAAGATGAATCGATAAAAGAATTGTACACTTGGATTATCTCGGTAATGAAGTCGAACAATTATTCTTACGAAGTCATTTTTATTGATGACGGAAGTAAAGATAATTCTTGGACCATTATCGAAGAATTAGCCGCCGAAAATCCAAACGTGAAAGCCATCCGTTTTATGAAAAACTTTGGGAAATCGCAAGCCTTACATGCTGGTTTTGCGAAAGCTCAAGGAGATGTCATCATTACAATGGATGCGGATTTACAAGATAGTCCCGAAGAAATTCCAGGATTATATGAAATGATTACGAGTCAAAATTATGACTTGGTTTCAGGTTGGAAAAAGAAACGTTACGATTCTGTTTTTGCTAAAAATCTTCCTTCCAAATTATTCAATTGGGCTGCTAGAAAAACTTCGGGTGTACAATTGAACGATTTTAATTGCGGACTAAAAGCTTACAGAAATGTCGTTGTAAAAAACATTGAAGTTTCTGGCGAAATGCACCGTTATATTCCGGTTTTGGCAAAAAACGCAGGTTTTAGCAAAATTGGCGAAAAAATAGTGCAACACCAAGCTAGAAAATATGGCGAAACCAAATTCGGAATGGATCGTTTTGTGAATGGTTTTCTAGATTTAATCACTATTTGGTTCATATCAAAATTTGGCAAAAGGCCAATGCACTTGTTTGGAGCAATGGGTTCTGTCATGTTTATTATTGGATTTGTTGCGGCTGGATTTATTGGTTTTATGAAATTATACAAGTTGTATCACGATTTGCCTTATGATTTGGTCACCAACAATCCTTGGTTTTATATTTCGTTGACCACAATGATCTTAGGAACACAATTGTTTTTGGCTGGATTTCTTGGGGAAATTATTTTGAGAACCAAGAATAATGAGGAACGGTATAAAGTTTCAAAGGAAATAAATTAATAGTGTCACAAATTGTGATACCATCAATTCTTTAAGGTCGCAATTTGCGACCTTAAAGAAAAATAAAAAGCCAACTTGAGGACGAAATTTGCGTCCTCAAACAGTAATAAGCTATGGAAATAGAAGTGATTCAAAACAAAATATTTGAATTGAAAATCAGTGAACACAAATGAAAAAAAATTAAAATAGTGAACTAGATTCGAGGCTATAAAGTAGTGCTGGACTTTGACTTGGCATTAATGTATAATGTTGAAGCAAAGTCTCTTAAGCAATCTGTTAGGCGTAATATAAATAGATTTCCCGAAGATTTTATGTTTGAACTTACTGAAATTGAGTTCAATAGTTTGAGGTCACAAATTGTGACCTCAAATAGAGGAGGCTTGAGATATATGCCTTTTGCTTTCACCGAACAAGGAATCGCAATGCTATCAAGTGTTCTAAATAGTGAAAAAGCAATAGAAGTAAACATTTCAATTATCAGAGCATTTGTAACTTTTAGACAATTTTCATTGACTTATAGCGAATTAAAAGATAGAATTGCAGCAATAGAAAGCCAATTCCCAGATATTTACAAAGCACTAAATTATCTAGTTGACAAAGATGCTGTTACAAAAAACAACGAACAAAGGAACAAAATAGGATACAAAAAATAAAATTAAAATTTTAAAAAAAAATAAAATGGAAATCAAACCAAACATTTTAAACGCAGTAAACGAATGGCTTACGCCAACATTTGACAAAACCACACAGGAAGCCGTTATCGAAATGATGACTTCATCGCCAAAAGATCTGGAAGAAAGTTTTTATAAAAATCTAGAATTTGGAACAGGTGGAATGCGTGGAGTTATGGGTGTTGGAAACAATCGCATCAACAAATATACGCTTGGTAAAAGCACCCAAGGACTTTCGGATTATTTAAAAATTGCATTCCCAAACCAACCTTTGAAAGCCGTTATCGCTTTTGACTGTCGTCATAACAGTAAATCGTTGGCGAAATTGGTTGCCGATGTTTTCTCTGCAAACGGAATCCAAGTATATTTATTTTCGGATTTACGACCTACCCCAGAATTGTCTTTTGCATTAAAATATTTGGGTTGCCAATGTGGAATTGTCTTGACTGCATCACACAATCCTCCTGAATACAATGGTTACAAAGTATATTGGGAAGATGGTGGACAAATTGTTCCTCCGCAAGATGGAGACATCATCAACACCATTGAAAATCTGAATTACAACCAAATCAAGTTTGACGCCAACGAAGATTTGATTCACTATATAGATGCAGAAATTGACCAAGCCTTCATAAAATCGACTATAGAAAATGCCAGTTTTGGAACTTCTCAAGAAGCAAAAAACAATTTGAATATTGTATTTACTTCTTTACACGGGACTTCGATTACGTTGGTTCCAGATACTTTTGCGCAAGCTGGTTATCCAAATGTGAATATTGTAGAAGAACAAAGAGTACCAAATGGCGACTTTCCAACAGTAAAATCTCCAAATCCAGAAGAGCCAGAAGCATTGACATTAGCATTGGCATTGGCAGACAAAACCAACGCTGATATTGTCGTTGGAACCGACCCTGATTGCGACAGATTGGGTGTTGCTATTCGAAACAATGAAGGCAAAATGACGTTGTTGAACGGAAACCAAACCATGATTTTGATGACTGCATTTCTATTGAAAGAATGGAAAAAAGCGGAGAAAATTAACGGTAAACAATTTGTGGGTTCGACTATTGTTTCTACTCCAATGATTATGGAATTGGCAACAGCTTATGGCGTAGAATGCAAAGTAGGTTTGACCGGTTTCAAATGGATTGCCAAAATGATCAAGGATTTTCCAGAGCTTGAATTCATTGGCGGTGGAGAAGAAAGTTTTGGATTTATGGTGGGCGATGCTGTTCGGGATAAGGATGCAGTTGCAGCTACTTTATTAATTTGCGAATTAGCGGCTCAAGCCAAAGCTAATGGAAGCTCTATCTATAAAGAATTACAACAATTATATGTAGAACACGGTTTCTATAAAGAACATTTAATTTCTATTACCAAAAAAGGAATGGAAGGTCTAGCCGAAATCAACCAAATGATGGTGACAATGCGTAATAATCCGGTGAAAGAAATCAACGGACAAAGAGTAATTATGTTGGAAGATTATAAATCATCCGTTGCTAAAAATTTATTGACTGGCGAAGAAGAAACCATGGATATTCCTAAAGCAGATGTGTTAATTTACTATACAGAAGATGGTTCTAAAATTTGTGCAAGACCAAGCGGAACCGAGCCAAAAATTAAATTTTACATCAGCGTAAATACTAAATTGGACAGCGTAGAAAATTTCACTAAAGTGGAAACTATTTTGAATGACAAAATCAAAAACATTATTGCAGCAATGCAGTTGAGCTAATGGATAAACTGGACACGAATGATGCTCCAAAACTATTAAATTCGATTGTCGGTTTAATAGACCAAACGCGTAATAGTGTTGCCAAAACAGTCAATCAAGAATTAACTTTATTATATTGGAATATTGGAAAAACCATCAATGAAGATATTCTAAAAAATGACAGAGCCGATTATGGCAAGAAACTTATTCTAAATTTAAGTATTGCCCTATCTAATAGATATGGAAATGGATTTAACAAAAGGAATCTCCATAGTTTTATAAAGTTAAATACTGTTTTTCAAGAAGTTACAATTGTGCACACAGTGTGTGCACAATTGAGTTGGTCTCATATTAGAACTCGAAAACTGGAAAAAGCGATAGCTTTAGCAGAAAATATCAACAGAAAATAAATGGATAAGAATTTAATAAAATTACTTCCCTACACAAAACCTTATAAAAAACATATCATTTGGAACGTGATATACAACATTTTGTATGCTTTGTTTAGCACTATTTCAATGTTAACCATTTTTCCGGTGCTCGAAGTACTTTTTGGCAAAACCAAAACGATATTAAAAGAGCCTGTATATAATGGTATAGGAAATATAAAAGAGTTTGGCTCCGACTTTTTTTACTATAAAATTTCAATATTAACAAAGGAAAACAACATTCAAGTAGTTCTTTTGTTTGTAGTATTAATGGTAATCATAACGTTTTTATTTAAAAACTTATTTAACTATCTCGCTTCATACCATATCATGCATTTGAAGAATGGTGTTTTAAGGGATTTGAGAAAATCAATGTATGATAAAATCATAGAATTACCCATCTCCTATTATTCCGAAAAAAGAAAAGGTGATATTATGGCACGTATGCTTGGTGATGTAAATGAAGTGCAAAACTCCTTTTTTTCTATTTTAGAATTAGTAGTTAAAGAACCACTAACCATTATTTTTGCGTTGGTGGCCATGTTTATTATAAGTTTAAAACTGACTTTATTTGTTTTGATTTTTATGCCCATTTCAGGTTGGATAATTTCAAAACTAGCTAAAAATTTGAGAGCGCAATCGCTAGAAGCTCAAAGAGAAAGTGGTTTCCTTATTTCAATTGTGGATGAAAGTCTAGGAGGTTTGAAAGTGATCAAAAGCTATAATGCGGAAAACAATTTCAAAAGTAGATTTAATAAATCAGTAACTCGATTATTAAACATAACCAACAGTATTGGGAGTAAAAATAATTTAGCAACACCTTTAAGCGAATTTTTAGGCGTGACAACAATTGCCTGCTTACTTTTTTACGGAGGAAATTTAGTATTGATAGACAAGTCACTCGAAGGGGCAGTTTTTATTGCTTATTTAACTTTGGCATTCAATATTCTTACTCCTGCCAAAGCAATTTCAAAAGCATTGTATGCGGTAAAAAATGGCTTGGCTGCTGCCGAACGGGTTTTTGAAGTTTTAGAAGTTGAAAACGAAATTACCTCTAAGGAAAATGCGGTTACCAAAACCACTTTTGAAGACAAAATATCCTTAAAAAACATCAATTTCAAATATGAGGAAGAAGCGGTTTTAAAGGACTTTTCACTCGAAGTTAAAAAAGGTCAAACCGTGGCACTTGTTGGTCAATCCGGAAGCGGAAAAAGCACAATTGCCAATTTATTGACTCGTTTTTATGACGTGAATGAAGGTAACATTTCCATTGATGGTATTGACATCAAAGACTTGAGTTTGCATTCGCTTCGTGGTTTGATGGGATTAGTAACGCAAGACAGCATCTTGTTTAATGATACTATTAAAGCCAATGTTTCATTAGGAAAATTGGACGCAACAGATGAAGAAATTATTGAAGCATTAAAAATTGCCAATGCTTATGAATTTGTAAAAGATTTACCAAACGGAATTCATACCAACATCGGTGATAGTGGAAACAAACTTTCAGGTGGACAAAAACAACGATTGTCTATTGCTCGCGCCGTTTTGAAAAATCCGCCGATAATGATTTTGGACGAAGCCACATCGGCATTGGATACAGAAAGCGAAAAATTTGTGCAAATCGCACTCGAAAATATGATGCAAAACAGAACTTCAATTGTGATTGCACACCGCCTTTCGACCATTCAAAAAGCGGACAAAATTGTGGTGATGCAAAAAGGAAAAATTGTGGAACAAGGAACTCATGATGAACTGATTACATTGAATGGAACCTATAACAAATTAGTGACATTGCAGTCTTTTGAATAAAATTTTAGATTTTAGATTGCTGATTTTAGATTACAGAATTCAGATAGAATAAATTCTTAATTTACAAAATGTACCTCAACAACCCCAACATCAAGCTTCCCGAAGATCCCGACACCGTTGTTTGGAAATACTTAGACTTATCAAAATTTCTTGATTTGTTGATGTCGCAGAAACTTTTTATGTCACGTTCAGATAAATTTGAAGATCAATACGAAGGCACTTTTAGCGAACCTACTTATGAGGAAATAAAAAAACTTTCCGTAAACAATCCTGAATTTCTTAGTTACTACAAATCACATCGCGAAAAAGTTGCGGTTAGTAGTTGGCACATAAACGAATATGAATCCTTTGCAATGTGGCAAATTTTTACTCAAAATAGTGAAGGTTTGGCGATTCAATCTACGATTGGAAGATTACAAAAAGCTGTTATTCCAGAACAAAAATACGATCAATACATTGGTGAAGTCAACTACATTGATTACAAAAAAGAATACATTCCGTTTGACGATATGTTCTTTCCGTTTTTGTTCAAGCGAAAAAGTTTTCAGTATGAAAGAGAAGTTCGAATCATTTCGGATGTTACCCAAAGCAACATCAAATTGAATGATGGTCTAAAAATAAATGTCGATATCAATCAACTTATTGAAAAAATCTACATTCACCCAAAATCCGAAAACTGGTATAAAAACCTGGTTATCGAATTGGTTTCAAAATTAGGTTTTGATTTTACTATTGAAAAATCAGATCTGGAGAGTGATATTTTGATATAAGAGGTTAATGAATTATTTACCTTTTATTGAACTTTATCAAAGTAAAAATGTTAAGAATAACAATTCCAAAGTAACCAAAAAAAAGAATCCAATATTTTTTGAATAGAAAATACTGTTTCTCCCTTTCTGCTTTTCGTTCCATTTCCAACCAATATTCTTTATTAGCCTCGTAATAACCACAAGTCATTAACGGTATAATTTTTCTATTTTTATTAGGTTTAGGTTTAGGAGGAACTAAAACCCAAATATCATTTCGATACGGACAATATATAGGCATATCTTCGACTGTTAGTATATCTAGAACTTCAACAAAAACAGCATAATTTGCTTTCTTTCCAAAATGAATCTTAATACCATTAATTGTATCAATGTCTTTTTTTAATTTCCTTAAAGAAACTTGTAATTCTTTTAATTTATTTTGTTCACTTAATTCAGAATTATCAAAACTAAAATCTTTGTATTTTCTTATGTTAGGAATATCCTTTTCAACAAAAACCGACGCTTCGATAAAACTAAAGCTAAATGAGCAGTAAACAGTAAAAACATCATTTTTATAAAAGAAATACACACACAATAAAGGAATACAAACCAAGGAAATCATTCCCGGTCTATAAAAAATTCGTTTATGCTTTTTGATGATTCTCATCAAAACCTCATATTCACCTTTACATTAAATACTCGCGTAGTCATATAATTAGGAATCGCGTATTGATTTTTGGAATACACATCACGGACCCAAGTATTGGTAATGGCGTTTTGATTGTCGAAAAGGTTGAAAATTTCCAATCCTATGGCTAATTCCTTGAAAGGTTGCAACCATCTTTTTGAAGAAGGATTTTGTTCGTCTATTAAAACTTTAAAGAAACCAACATCGGCGCGACGGTAATCTCTCAATCGGTTTTGGTACAAATAAGGATCTGCATACGATGGCGAACCACCTGGCAATCCAGTGTTGTAAACCAAATTCAGGTATAATTTTAGGCTTGGAATCTTAGGCATGTAATCTTGAAACAAAAGCGCAAATTTCAATCTTTGATCTGTTGGTCTCGAAATAAATCCTTTGTTATCGATGTTTTCTTCCGTTTTTAGATACCCACAACTAAACCAAGATTCGGTTCCGGGAACAAATTCTCCGTTCAATCTAAAATCAAATCCCTGAGCGTACGCTTTTGCATTATTAGCTGCAGCATAACGAATTCGAACATTGTCCAAAGTATAAGGATTGACATCTGTCAAGGATTTATAATACAGTTCCGAAACCATTTTGAACGGGCGATTCCATATTTTGAAACTATAATCGTTACTCAAAACAATATGAATGGATTGCTGAGCTTTTACATCGGAATTCACATCTCCATTTGCGTCACGCAGCTCACGATAAGACGGTGGCTGATGATACAATCCTCCCGAAAGTCGGAAAAACATATCCTTTTTCCAATTGGGTTTCAAAGAAAATTGTGCTCTTGGGCTAACCGTAATTTGTGTAGAACTTGTAATATTATCGCCAGAAACAGTCCAATTGTGGGAACGAACTCCTGCATTCATCCAAAATTCGTTGTTGCCAATATATCCTTTTCGGCTCCATTGCACATAACCTGAAAATCGGTTGATGTCAACAAAATTAGTCGCTCTCACATTTTGATACGGAACCAACGGACCAGTATATGGTGAATACGGTTGGTCATTTTTAGGTAAAAACTTAATAGGTGGATTTATCGAAAACCCTGCTGAATCAATTACTTCCCACTCAATCACTCGGTCTCGAATGGATTCGCGAGTAAATTTAGCTCCCCATTCGAATTGATTTTTCTTCCAATTGTGAAATCCTTTTAGCTCGGTATTTACAATTAAGGCGTCTAAATCATTTCTTGCGTGATTGAGTTGACCTCCAATTCCTCTTGTAAATGCCACATCACCAAAAGTTTCAGAACCAAAATTAGAATCCACTTCGCCCAAACGGTATTGTGCCAAAATATCAAAATATTCCTGCTCCTTTGTATGATATGCTGATGCAATCAATTTGTAAGTAGCATTTTTAGAAGCAGTATAAGTAGATTTGACGGCTCCAAAAAAGGTGGTATATTTGTCTTTTTCTTGTCCTTCATAATAAATCAACAACGCCATTGGTTCAGAAATCGTTCCAAAATTGGTTTGACGAGTCAAAGGTTGGTATTTGTAATCGTTCGATGAAATATTACCCAAAAAGCTAAATTCCCATTTATCAGAAGCTTTGAAATTAACATTAGTTTGAACATCGGCAAACACCGGTGTGAAATTGGTTTGTGTCTCTTGACTATTGACCAAAAGTGAATTGTTACGATACCGAATTCCGGTAACTTCAGACCATTTACCATTCTTAGAAACTGCATCTACAGCCACACTTCCACCGAGTAAACTCACTTCGGCAACGGCTCCAAATTTTGTGGGTGTTCGATACGTAATATCCAAAACTGAGGATAATTTATCCCCAAATTTAGACTGAAAACCTCCTGCAGAAAAATCTACATTTTGAACCAAATCGGTATTGGTAAAACTCAATCCTTCTTGTTGGCCTGAGCGAATCAAGAATGGACGATAAACTTCGATTTCGTTTACATATACCAAATTTTCATCATAATTCCCACCACGAACAGCATATTGCGTGCTCAATTCATTGTTGGAATTAACTCCAGGTAAGGATTTCAAAATATTTTCGACACCAGCATTGGCACCAGGAATTTTCCGAATCATTGCTGGTTCGATAGTGGTAATTCCTTGCACTCTTTTTTTATTGTTTATGGTAACGATAACTTCGCCCATTTGTTCCTCTTTGTCATTCATAACCAAATTGAATTCGTAATCTTCCTCTGGTTTTAAAGTAACAGTAACAATAGCTTTTTTTAATGAAATATGCGAAAAAACAACTACCGTCTTTTGGTTCGCAAGAACAGTCAAAACATAAAAACCATTTGCGTTTGATTGTGTTCCCTTGCCTTGGCAGGATACATTTACATTGGCAACTGGTTGATTATTTTTATCTAGAATAACTCCTTTTATACGAGAAGATTGAGCGAAAGCAACAGACCCAAAACAGAAAAAAAGGAAAACAAGTATTATTTTATTTAGACCCAAGGAATTTGATTTTATTGTTTTTGACTTCTAAAAAACTGAGTTTCAAAGATAGTAGAATTTCCTAAATTATCCACTACTATAATTTTTAAATCATTTGATCCTTCAGCAACAATTCCGTCACTAAAATAATGAGTAATTTTCTTGGTTTTGTTATCGTATTCGAATAAAATCCATTTGCCATTCAAATAGCCATTATAGGATTTTATCCCCGATAAATCATCGCTTATAATGAATTGAATCACCTTTCTATCCGATAACCATTTGCCTTCAATGGGTTTAGAAATGCTGATTTTTGGAGGAATAGTATCTAAAACTAAAGCGTATTTTCCTAAAGTTTTTACATTAATTTTGAAAACACTGTCTTTTCGAAAGGTGAAATTATATCCTATTTTGCTCGAACCAATTGTTCCGATAAATAATTTTTCTCTTTGAGCTTTACTGAATTTATGATCTTCTATTTCGATAGTAAAATTGGAATGTGCAGGAACAGTGTCGCTGTGCAGCAATAAAGTGTCGTTTATAACATCAAAATTCAAATTGAAATCTTCATAAAAAGTATTGGCAGGAAAGAACACAGACATATTTTCTTTAGAAAAATTAGATTCATTTTTTGCTTTTACCAAATATTTCGGAATTGGTTCTTTGGCAATAATCACCGGTAAAATCTCATTGACAATAGGAATGGATACTGTGGTCAAATTGCCATAAAAATCGGAAACTTCAATGCGATATTGTGCTGTCAAATTGGGTACAACATTTAGTACACCATTTGTAGCATCAGCTTTAATAATGCTCAAATTATAAGGGTTTTTCATGAATAACTTCTGGACTCTTTGTTGTGTTTTTTTATACATTGGATAATCAATTAACGCATTTACATAACGCATTTCGTCAAAGGAATATGTGTCAAATTGGTAACTAAAATTTGAAATTCCGTTGTAAAATGTTTGCACTTTATAAACTCCGTTTTTATTGAACGAAACATCGTCGTAATCGAATGTGTTAATTCCAAAACCAATTTTGCCATTAGCCACAACTTTATCGGCAAGATATGTTCCATCTTTTTGCAAAGCAAGGTTTAGCAATAAAGGTCGTTTGGATTGATTTACTAAAGATTCATTATCTAAAGGATAAACATATATGTTGTAAATGATTGGTTTTTTAGAGTCTTTTAAGAATTTATCAAATCCAAAAAGCATTGGATTAATGATATTCTCAGTGATATTATCTCTGAATTCAAAATGCAAATGCGGCCCTTCGGAAGCACCGCTATTTCCAGAAAGTCCAATAATTTGACCTTTTTTGATAAGCAGTTCACCTGGTTTTAGATACTTTTCAATTTCAAAAGATTGCTCTTGATAATGCGTTTTTTTTATAAAACCATCGATAGAATCGGTGGCTCGTTGCAAATGTCCATAAACCGAAGTGTAGCCATTAGAATGTGTGATATAAATTGTTTTTCCATTTCCAAAGGTTGAAATTTTAATTCTTGATACATAACCATCAGCCACAGCATAAACGGCTAAACCTTCCTTTTGATTCGTTTTAAGATCGAAGCCAGCGTGAAAATGATTGGGTCTCAACTCGCCAAAATTTCCCGACAATTGCATCGGAATAGCAAGTGGCGATCTAAAATAATCTTTTGGATAATTAACTTGAGCAAAAACAGAACAATATAACAGCAAAAAAAATAGGCACAATCTCATAGAATACATTTTTGCTAAGATAAAAAAAGTAGTTTACAAAAAATGGTAAAGATTGTAAAAATTATAACAGGCTGTAACACTGATAATTGATATTTTTTAAGATAAAAAAGCTAATAAAATATTGTAAAAATAAAAAGGAATACTAACTTTGTAAGATTAAGTAATTCGTAGGATACTATATGAGTGTAATTGCAGAAATAATTGATACTCTTGAAAATAAGATTGAAAAACTATTTGCAAAAATAAATAGTTTAGAAAAAAAAGCTCAAGATTTGAAAATTGAATTAACAAAATCTGCATCCATCATACAAACTCAGTCTCAAGAGATTGAAGCCTTGAAAAAGCAGTATGAAACACTAAAAATAGCCAACGCATTACTAGGCAGTGAAGATAATAAAAGAGATACAAAGCTTAAAATAAATTCATTAATTCGTGAAATTGATTACTGCATAGCTCAGCTATCAGATTAGTAAAAAATATGGACGAAAAGCTTAAAATTAAGATATCGATTGCGGACAGAGTGTATCCACTAACTGTGGAACTCTCTCAGGAAGAAGGACTAAGAAGTGCTTCGAAAAAAATTGATACCATGATAAAGCAGTTTGAAGAAAATTATGCCGTTCGCGACAAACAAGATGTATTAGCCATGTGTGCTTTGCAATTTGCCGCACAAACTGAACAAAAACAAATTGATAATGCCATAGATGGAGTAGCGACTATCGAAAGAATTCAAAAAATCAATGCGCTTTTAGATCAATATCTCCTGGATTAAACACGTTCTTTACAGAAACTAAGATACTGCCTACATTAGTTCATATTTGGTAAACTCAACACTAACAATTTAGAATGAGCAAATCTTCGTTACTATAGCAAGCCAATTCAGTTTGGAAGCTTGAACAGCGAGTTAGCTCAAAACTTGTATTTCCGAGTTTATTCAATCCATCTAATGTAGGTTTTTTTATATATAAATTTAAAACAACTATGGACATTTTAACAATAATTATTCTAGGATTTGCAGGTGTTGCAGGAGGTTTTGGTATAGCCAAAATAATAGAGAAAAGTAATATTTCTAATTTGATTAAAAACGCAAAAAAAGAAGCCGCATCTATCTTGAAAGATGCCAATCTTGAGGCCGAAAACATCAAGAAAGATAAAATTCTTCAAGCGAAAGAAAAGTTTATCGAATTGAGATCAGAACACGAACAAGTTATTCTTTCTCGTGACCAAAAAATGGCCGAAGTTGAGAAAAGAATTCGAGATAAAGAATCTCAAGTTTCGAACGAATTGTCCAAAGCCAAAAGGGTAAATGATGATTACGAATCTAAAACTGTAGAATACAATACTAAAATTGAAACTTTAGATAAGAAACAACTAGAAGTGGATAGATTGCATAAAAGCCATCTTCAACAACTAGAAGTTATTGCTGGTTTATCTACTGAGGACGCTAAAAATCAATTGATTGAAGGACTGAAAGCTGAAGCTAAAACACAAGCAATGTCTCATATCCAAGACACGATTGAAGAGGCTAAATTAACTGCACAACAAGAAGCCAAGAAAATTATCATCAATACTATTCAAAGAGTTGGAACAGAAGAAGCTGTTGAAAACTGTGTATCTGTTTTCAATATCGAATCAGATGATGTGAAAGGTAGAATCATTGGTCGTGAAGGTAGAAACATTAGAGCAATCGAAGCCGCAACAGGAGTAGAAATCATTGTTGACGACACACCAGAAGCTATCATTCTTTCTTGTTTTGATCCAGTTCGTAGAGAAATTGCCCGTTTGGCTTTGCACAAATTAGTCACTGACGGACGAATTCACCCAGCTCGTATTGAAGAAGTGGTGGCTAAAACTACCAAACAAATTGACGACGAAATTATCGAAGTGGGTAAACGTACCGTTATAGATTTAGGAATTCACGGATTGCATCCTGAATTGATAAAAGTGGTTGGCCGAATGAAATACCGTTCTTCTTATGGACAAAATTTATTGCAACACTCTCGCGAGGTTTCTAAACTTTGCGGAATTATGGCAGCCGAATTAGGACTAAACGTAAAATTAGCCAAAAGAGCTGGTTTATTGCACGATATTGGTAAAGTTCCAGATGCTGAAAGTGATTTACCTCACGCTTTATTAGGAATGCAATGGGCTGAGAAATATGGTGAAAAAGAAGAAGTTTGCAACGCCATTGGAGCGCACCACGATGAGATTGAAATGAAGTCATTATTGTCACCAATTGTTCAAGTTTGTGATGCTATTTCAGGTGCAAGACCAGGCGCAAGAAGACAAGTTTTAGACTCTTATATTCAACGTTTGAAAGACCTAGAAGAAGTAGCTTATGGATTTGGTGGCGTGAAAAATGCTTATGCAATTCAAGCCGGTAGAGAACTTCGTGTTATTGTTGAAAGCGAAAAAGTATCCGATGAAAATGCAGCTACTTTATCTTTTGAAATTTCACAAAAAATACAAACCGAAATGACGTATCCAGGTCAGGTAAAAGTAACCGTAATTAGAGAAACTAGAGCGGTAAATATAGCTAAATAGATTTCAATAAATGCCAAATTCCTTAAATTCCAAATTCCAATAGTCACGCATTGGAATTTGGAATTTTTTTTTGGATTTGATTTTCTTGTGTTGAAATTTATAAATTTATACTAACTTTGTTTAAAACTATCAAAGATGGAACTTCCTGAAATACTTTACATTAGCAAAAAAGACTATTTAGACGCTGAGCGTTTGGCTTTGGATAAACACGAATACTATCAAGGAGAAATTTTTGCTATGAGTGGTGCTTCTATTGCACATAATAAAATTGCAATGAACTCAGCTATCGATATTGGGAGCAAACTAAAAGGCAAAAAATGTCAACCATTCGGCAGCGATTTAAGAATTCATATTCCAAAAAACACTTTGTTTACGTATCCAGACATTAGTATCATTTGTGGCGAAATAGAAACTACAGACGACAAATTTGACACGATAACTAATCCATCGGTAATTATAGAAATTCTTTCGTCTTCGACTAGAAATTATGACAAAGGAGAAAAATTTACTTTGTACAGAGAAATAGATTCGTTGCAAGAATACATATTAATCGACTCTGAACGCATTATGGTTGAAAAATTCATTCGAAATTCTGACAACAGTTGGCAATTGACCGAATACAAAACTATTGAACAAAGTTTTAGTATAGCAACGGTCGGGATTGAAATGCAATTACTCGATATTTATGAAGGGATTAAAATTGTTTAAAATTGTCAAAAATTGTTCGATTTGCCGAGACAACTGATCACTAAAAAACTGACCACTGACGACTAGCGCCTAGGATGAAAAGCATTAATCACTTCTGTTAAAAATCTTCTATCCAAATGCACATAGATTTCAGTAGTTGTAATTGATTCGTGACCTAACATTAATTGAATGGATCGCAAATCGGCGCCATTTTCTAATAGATGCGTAGCAAAGGAATGGCGCAAAGTGTGCGGACTGATGCTTTTTTTCAATTCAATTTTGGTTGCCAAATCTTTAATTATCGTAAAAATCATTGCTCTTGTCAATTGACCTCCTCTTCTGTTTAAGAACAAAGTATCTTCGTGACCTTTCTTTATTTTTAGTTCAGCTCTTTTATAATTACTATACATTTGGATGTACTTTTGAGTCAAATTCCCAATAGGAACAAAACGTTGCTTATTCCCTTTTCCGGTGATTTTGATAAAACCTTCATCAAAAAATAAATCGGAAATTTTCAAGGAAACCAATTCCGAAACCCGAAGTCCACAACCATAAAGTGTTTCCAACATCGCTCTGTTTCTTTCTACTTCATTAGCACTCAAATCGATTGCCGAAATTAAAGCATCAATTTCCTCAACAGATAAAGTATCGGGAAGTTTTCGACCCGTTTTGGGAGTTTCTATCAATTCCATTGGGTTGTCACTACGATAATCTTCGAAAATTAAATAACTAAAAAAACTTTTTAAGCCCGAAATTATTCTGGCCTGCGAGCGAGGATTAACTTCTTTTGAAATAGTATAAATAAACTGCTGGATAATTTCTTCACTAATCTTTATAGGTGAAACTGAAATATTATTTTCCTCTAAAAAAAGGCACAAACGTTCGATATCAAAATAATAATTGTCGATAGTGTTTTTCGACAATCCTCTTTCGATTCTTAAATAGGACTGATAACTTTTGATATAACTGTTCCAATTCATTTTAGCAAAGTAAAGCAATTTTTTGACGTAAAAAAACCACGCTATCAACGTGGTTTTAAATATTATTCTGTAACAATTTAGAATTTGTAATTAAATCCTAAATTGACAGATGAAAAAGCGTCTGTCTCAGCAGTAATATGTTTAATGCCTGCATAGAGTTCAAATTTATCTGTTTGATAACCAAATTTTGGCTGGAATATAAATCCTCCGTCGAGTAGATCAGCGCTAGCACTAAAAGCATACCCTAAATCAGTACCAACAAAAAGATTATTTGTAATCGAATATTGAGCCGTTGCAGCAATAGGCACAAATCCAGCATCATCAAAATCCAATTTAAAACCCTGAAAATCTGCTACTTTACCAATATAATGAGCATAGCCAGTGGTAACTCCCATATCAAACTTAGCAGCAACTTTCCAGGTGTATGCAACATCAATAGCAACTGCAGACGAGTACCAATCATTAATTTCTCCCACTGGTAAACCTAAGTTAACACCAGCTTTAAAGCCTCCATCTTGTGCATTAGCAAAGCTAAATGCGAATACAGCCGCAACTGTTAAAATAATCTTTTTCATTTTTTTTTGTCTTATTTAAAATTAAGTGAACAAATTTAAAGTATAAAATTATTGAGTAATAAACAATTTTCAATGGTTACTAACATAGTTATCAACATTTTTTTAACAAATTCGTAATTATATGACTTATTTTATGCTATACTGATCAATTTATTATAAATGGCTGTAAAACTATTTTCCGACAGCAGTGTTATTTTTTAAAGAAAATAATAATAAAAAAAAAATTTTAAAACAGTTTTGAACTATATAATTAAAATCTAAAGCAACTATTTATGAAAAAAACACTTTTTTTTACCGTTTTACTTTTTGCAATAACCTTAAATATTCAAGCACAATTATTAAAAATTGGTGTAAAAGCAGGATTGAATTATGCGAATCTTACAGAAAGAGTTCGCATTGGTAGTTAAAAAAAATCTATTTATAATTAAACAAATACATTAATAATTTTAGTAATTTTGAAATTAATTAATTTTTCAAATCCATAAACTAAAACTATCATGAAAAAAACATTTTTGGTTACCGCTTTACTTACTATTATGTGTTATAGTGCACAAGCACAATTATTAAAATTAGGAATCAAAGCTGGTTTGAATTACGCTAATACAACCAGCACAGCAATTACTGTTGATGCTAAGAATTATGAAAGTAATGCAATTACAAGCTATCACGCAGGATTAGTTGCTCAGATTGGACTAACTAAAGGAGTAGCATTTCAGCCAGAATTATTGTATTCTACACAAGGCGCTACTTATAAAGATGCTGTCTCTGAGTTTACAAACGAATTAGGTTATATTGCAATTCCAGCCGTTTTAATAATTGATTTGAATAAAACTTTTAGTTTAGAGTTGGGACCGCAAGCTTCTTTTTTATTAAGCGAGAAAAAAGCTTTTGCTGTAAATGATGCGAATACATTCGATTTTTCAGTAGTTGGTGGTCTTGGAATAAAAGTAACTAAAAGCATCTTCGTTCAGGCAAGATATGGTTTAGGCTTAACAGAAATTTCAGAAACAGCAAAAGCTAAAAATTCTGTAGTTCAAGTTTCCGCAGGGTTTTTCTTTTAAAAGAATTTAGTTATTTAGTTTACGAAAACCGTTCATAATTCGAACGGTTTTTTTATTTTTACAAAAATATAGTTATGAAAATTTGCATTATCAACGGACCAAACCTTAACTTGTTAGGCAAACGCGAACCCGAAATTTATGGTTCACAAACTTTTGAAGAGTATCTTGAAATCTTAAAAAGTAAATTTCCAACCGTGGAATTGACCTACTTTCAAAGCAATATTGAAGGAGAATTGATAGGTAAAATTCAGGAATTTGGTTTTTCTTATTATGGCATTATTCTCAATGCTGGCGCATATACTCATACCTCTATTGGTATTGGAGACGCCATAAAATCGATCACAACTCCTGTGGTCGAAGTGCATATTTCGAACACCTTTTCCCGCGAAAGTTTCCGCCATCAATCGTATATTTCAGGAAATGCCAAAGGTGTAATTTTAGGCTTCGGAATGAAAAGCTACGAATTGGCGATAACTTCGTTTTTGTAAAAAGCATTGAGCACTTTATTTAATATGTAACGATTTAGAATGTAATCCGTCTTATTGAAAAACTATTTTGATGAAAAAATTATTCTTGATTATATTATTACAAATTTCATTTGTAAGCGTTGCACAAATTAGAGGAACTATTACCGACAACAAAGGAATTCCGCTTTCCCTTGTAACCATATTAGAAGAGAATACCTATAATGGAACTTCTTCGAACGAGCATGGAAATTATGAATTGAACATCAAAAAAACAGGGAAACACACTATTGTTTTTCAATATTTGGGATTCAAAACCCAGAAAATAACGGTCACAATTGACAAATTCCCTTTCATCCAAAACATACAATTAGTCGAAGAAAACCTATCGCTTTCCGAGGTTGTCATCAACTCTAAAGAAAATCCTGCCAATGCCGTAATCAGGCAAGCTATTGTCAGCAAAAAAGAAAATTCCGAAAAAACAGCTCGCTTTAAGGCTGATTTTTATTCCCGTGGCATTTTTAAAGTCAAAGATTTACCCAAAAAAATATTGGGGCAAAAAATAGGTGATTTAGATGGTGCTGTCGATTCCACTGGTACTGGAATTATTTATTTATCGGAAACTATTTCGAAAATTATTTTTGAAAAACCCGATAATTTAAAAGAACGAATTATTGCTTCGAAAGTGAGCGGAGACAACAAAGGCTTTAGCTATAATACTGCCCGCTCCACGATTTATGATTTCTATGACAATACTTTGGAATTCAACAGCAAGATGATTTCGCCAATTGCCGATAATGCTTTCAATTATTATAAATACAAATTAGAAGGCACTTTTCAAGACGAAAATAATTTGATGATTAACAAAATAAAAGTCATTGCAAAACGAGATGCCGAACCTGTTTTTGAAGGCTACATTTATATTGTTGAAGATTCTTGGGCAATATACGCTATAGACTTGGACATAAAAGGGTATCGAATGCACCAAGAATTTGTCGATGTGATGAAATTGAAACAAAATTTCAGTTATAACAAAAACAATAAAATTTGGGCAAAAAATACGCAAAGCCTAGAATTTTCAGCCGGTCTTTTTGGAATAAAGTTCAACGGAAAATTCTCGTATGTTTATAGCAATTATGAATTTGAAAAAGCGTTTGCAAAAAAGACTTTTACCAATGAAATTGTAAGTTTTGAAGGCAATTCTAACAAAAAAGACACGCTCTTCTGGAATAAAATCAGACCGATTCCTCTTACTATCGAAGAGAATTCTGATTACATAAAAAAAGACAGCGTTCACGAGGTTCGAAATTCAAAAAGATATTTGGATTCTATTGATAAAAAAGATAATAAATTCAAATTTCTGAGCCCAATTACTGGCTACAGCTGGAAAAACAGCAGCAAAAAAAAATCATTCCGTTATGATGGTTTACTCAATTTAACATCGTTGAGTTTCAACACGGTTCAGGGTCGGAATTTAGGTTCTGGATTTTCTTTTCGAAATTGGAAAAACGAAGAAGAAAAAGGAAAATCGACTTCCATAAGTACTAAGTTCAATTATGGTTTTTCTGATGACAGATTGCGAGTTACAGCCGATTATTACCATCGATTCAACAATCAAAATTATGCGACCCTAACTTTTTTTGGCGGAAGCAAAGTCAATCAATTTAATCCCGAAGAACCCATTACAAAACTCATAAACACGGCGAGTAGTCTATTATTCAAAGACAATTATATGAAGTTGTACAACAAAGAATTTGCTGGTGCAACGTATGGACAAGACGTTGGAAATAATTTTTATTTGAAAGGAACCTTAGAATATCAGCAACGAAAACCTTTGTCCAACACGACAAATTTTACATTTATCAAAACTGATGCTGTTTACAGTTCCAATAATCCTTTGTTGCCAGATGATAATTTGACTCCGGCTTTCGAACAACATCATCTTACAAAGGCTTCGGTTTTTGCAAAAATACATTTTGGAAACAAATACATTTCGAGACCTGACGGAAAATTAAATATCCGAAACAAAGACTATCCTACTTTGACATTTGGTTACGAAAATGCTTTTGCATCCAATGAAAGCAAATACGAATACCAATTGGTTTCAGGCCAAATTCGATATGATTTTGATGCGGGAAACAAAGGAACTTTGGGAATCAATTTGAAAGCTGGGACTTTCATTGATGGCGAAACTATTTCCTTTGTAGATTACAAACATTTCAACGGAAACAGAACCCACGTGGGAACTAGCGACCGCTATTTGAATGTTTTCAACCTAATGCCTTATTATGCAAATAGCACAAATAAATCCTATTTCGAGGCTCATTTGGAGCACAACGACAAAGGCTATATTACGAATAAAATTCCATTGTTGAACAAATTAAATTCCACTTTGGTTTTAGGATTTCACGCTCTTTCCGTTCCTGACACGAAACCCTACTCAGAATTTACGGTTGGTTTGGACAATCTAGGTTTTGGAAAACTGAAGATCTTTCGCTTTGATTATGTGCGTTCTTACCAAAACGGGATTCAGGAAAATGGAATTGTTTTTGGGTTGAAAATTTTGAATGTTTTGGAGTAAACCACTAAAATTTACAAGAACAACACGATGAAGTTCAATTTTTTAAAACTGAATTTGAGGGAATTGGTTTTGAATTTTCGCCATTTTTTCTTGAAGTTTCGATAAAAATTGCTGTTGACTTTCGGAATTGGGATTGAAAGGTCTGTGGGTTAATCCTTTTTGAATGGTTTCGACATTATTCATAATCGAATGACTTTCTGGAGCAATAATAGTCTCTGAAAATCGTTGCCAAATATAATCTATCGCTACTGGATTGGGATGAATCATATCTTTATCATAAAAACGATAATCGCGAAGTTCGTCCATCATTATTTCGTAGGAAGGAAAATAGCTGGAAGTTGGAAATTGAAGGTTGGAAGAATGTAAAGCAGCAATTAAATGGGCTTTGCTCAATTGATTTTCTACAAACCCATCTTTGAGATGACGAACGGGTGAAACTGTGAAAACAAAATTGACATTTGGATTGATTTTCTGGATTAAATCCACAGTGTTTTGTATCGATTTTTTGATAGTTTCAACCGATAAAATTTCCTTAACAAATTCTTTTTGAGGTACTTTATGACAATTGGCTACAATTTCGTGGGTTGTAATATTTCGATAAACCCAAGAAGTTCCGTAGGTGATAATAACATGAGAAGCAACAAGCAGTTTTGATTTTGTAGTTGTTACAATGGCATTCAAATTAGCAATTAATACTGATTGGTTGGAATTACTCAAATCCGAATGAGCATCAAAACAATGCCAACGTTCGTTGAGAAAAAAAACATCTTCCTCGCTAAATTGTTTTTCGGAAACGGCAAAATCAATCAGTTTTTCGATTGCCAATGGATGAAATAAAATACCAAGAGGATTCGTTAGACTTTGGAATTTAAAATAATCGAATTTCTCACTCATATTTACAGCAAAACAAGAACCCAACGACACAATTTTTGAATTGTAATCTATTGGGTTTTTGCTTTTAGGAATCGGTATTTGAGTTCTGAATTCCATTTGTACTTTTTAAATAGGAATTAATTTTAGAAGTAAAAATGAAGTGTTAAATTCAAAATACTATTTACTTTCTTCGATATATTTTAGAATTTCCTTGCTCACATTTTCGCTAGTAAATCCAAATTTTTGATCTAAAACGCTTGCTGGTGCTGAATAACCAAAATGGTCTAATCCAATCACTTTTCCGCTATCACCAATCAATCCTTCTAAGTTTACAGGAAGTCCAGCTGTAAGTCCGAAAACTAATTTTCCTTTAGGAATGACACTTTCTTGATAGGCTGCAGACTGTTGTTTGAATAATCCTTCAGAGATGATAGAAGCCACATTCACTTTCAAATTATTGTCTTTTTCTAAAATTGCAGCAGCTTCGATAAGTGTAGAAACTTCTGAGCCATTGGCGAATAAAGTAATCTCAGCATCTGGAGTAGATTTTACTAAATAACCTCCTTTTTTGGCTCCTGTAGCCTCTTCAAATCTTGAAGTTCCAGTTGCAGGAATGTCTTTAATGTTTTGTCTCGAAAGAATTAAAGCCGTTGGTGTGGTTGTGTTTTTCAAAGCCATGTCCCAAGCTACTGAAGTTTCGATAGCGTCAGCTGGACGAAGTGCTAATAAACTTTGGTGACCTGAATGATTTTTTATTTTTTCCATCAAACGCATTTGAGCTTCTTGCTCAATAGGCTGATGAGTTGGTCCATCTTCACCCACTCTAAATGAATCGTGAGTCAAAACATATTTTACAGGTAATTCTTGAATAGCTGCTAAACGAATGGCTGGTTTCATATAATCTGAAAACACAAAGAATGTTGCTACTACAGGTACAACCCCTCCGTGAAGAGCGATTCCGTTTGCAATAGCGGTCATTGTCAATTCAGCAACACCGGCTTGTAAAAATGCGCCTTTGAAATTATTTTTTTGAAGAACAGTCGTTTTTTTCAAGAAACCATCTGTCTTGTCACTATTTGATAAATCCGCCGATGAAACGATCATATTTTCAACATTTTCAGCTAAATATCCTAACACTGCCGAAGAAGCTTCTCTTGTAGCAACATTTGCTTTTTGAACTACTTGACTCAAATCTAAATCTGGAAGAACTCCAGATAAGAACATTTCCATTTTTGTTGCTAAAACTGGATTTGCCGTTTTCCAATCAGCAATAGTTGCTTTTTTAACAGCAGCATTCGCCACCTTTTTAGCCAATACTTCTGTATAATAGGCTTGAACTTCTTCGTAAATATCAAAAGAACTTTCTGGATTGGCTCCCAAATTGATTAAAGTTTTTGTAAAGTCTGCTTTAGTATCACCAATAGGTTTTCCGTGCAATTCACATTCTCCTTCATACATATCACCATTGGCGGTAACGCAACCTTTGCCCATAATGGTTTTGCCAATAATCAACGTTGGTTTTTCGGTTTCTTCATTGGCATCGTTTAATGCTTTTCTGATTTGTTCGTGGTCATGACCGTCAATAGTGATGACTTTCCAACCCCAAGCTTCATATTTCATAGCGGTATTTTCAGAAGTAACTTCGTCTGTCATAGAGGAAAGTTGAACATCATTCGAATCATAGAACATAATAAAATTGTTCAATCCTAAATGTCCTGCAATACGCCCAACACCCTGTGAAATTTCTTCTTGAACTCCACCATCAGTAATAAAACCGTATATTTTATGTGTAAAAAGACTTTCGAATCTTGCATCTAGAAATTTGGCAGCAATTGCCGCTCCAACTCCCATTGCGTGTCCTTGTCCTAATGGCCCAGAGGTATTTTCGATTCCTCTAAGTACGTCAACTTCAGGGTGTCCCGGAGTTATAGAACCCAATTGTCTGAAATTTTGAAGGTCTTCTTTGGTATAATTCCCTAATAAACTATATTGTGCATACATCAACGCAGACAAATGTCCTGCATCCATAAAGAAACGATCTCTGAAAGGCCAATTCATTTCAGTTGGGTCAAAATTTAAATATTCCGCATATAGAATATGTAAGAAATCAGCCCCTCCCATTGCACCTCCGGGATGACCCGAATTTGCCTTTTCTACCATTGATATGGCTAGCGCTCTACTATTATCTGCTGCTAAATTGTCAATTTTTTTGTTCATGTTGTTTGTGTAGTTTGTGGTTTTTTAATTTCAATTTGGTATGAAAAATTATAATTTAAATCCAATCTAAATTATAATAATTCAAATCTTTCTAATAGAAATAATCTATTTTTAAGTTTACAAATTTAAGAAAATTACCTGTTATAAAAAGGATATTACGCATAAATAAATAACGAAAACGGTGCTTTTTATTAAAAATTGAAAACAAAATGTGTTGATAAAAAATGCCGAAAATATTTAATAAAGTATTCGATTCCCTCGAGCTACATTTTATTGTGAAACCGGGTAAATTTATAACTCTTTGTTTTCTAAGAACTGTTATGTTTTTCTTCAATTTGGCAACAGCCATGCAACAATGCCGACACAATTGGTGGGATTTTGTTATGCCCAACCGTTTTTAACTGCTAGCATACCCATTTCGATTTCAGGCTCTTGAACTACTCCAATGCTTTTTTTAGTTGCTATTTCGACAATAGTAATCTTAACAGATGAACTACCTATATCAAAACCAATATAATACATATCTTTTTTGAGAATTGATTTTAATTACAATGAAAATGTATTGAAAGAATTAGCAGGTAAACTTACCTCAAATTGTTTTGTACCAATTTTTACTTTTAAATTTCTTGCTTTATACGAAGAGTTTACCGATACTAAAACTGTTTTACCTTCTGGGGTTACAAAAGCAAGAGAATCATCAGTCAATCCTTTGATTTCTAATTTAGTTGAACCGGGAGTTACAAAATAACTCAGGTGTTTAAAAATGTAAAACTCCGGTGTGTAGGTTACTTTTTTCGTCATTTTATTGATTACAACTTGGGCGTTTTGCTTCCAACCCCAAGAGCTTTCGCCTGTGCTGTCTAAAATCATATTCCAATACATATATGATTTCACACCTTTATCTAAATACGATTTTATAGTTCCAAAAGTGCTTTCGGCATCGTTCCAACTAAAATTTCCATCGCCACAAGGAGTTTCAGTTTGCATCAAATTGAGTTCTGGATATTTTTTACCAATTTGATCCACAACATCAAGTCCTTCATATTGCACACCAACTCCCGAGATGTATTTTCTGATTTTTGGATTAGACAAAACCGTTTCGAAAACTTCTAAATCTCGGCTATTGATGGTGCTAAACCAAATTTGTGCAGGATTTTTGTCTTTGGCAAACTTTGGTCCTAAATAGTCTGAAACAAAATCACGCATGGCTGGGGCTGTCCAACTGCAATTTGGCCATTGATTGTAAGTGTAAGGTTCGTTTTGGATATGAACAGCAAAAACATTTACCCCTTCTTTTTGATAGGCTTGTACGAATTTAGAAAGGTAAAGTGCATAAGCTGTAAGGTATTCCTTTTTTTGAATAAATTGATCAACAGTTTTTACAGCTCTATCTTCTGTAAGGTCGTTGAAAGTGTTGGGTTTATTTGCATAATGTTTGTTGGTTTTCATCCAAGTTGGAGGACTCCAAGGCGATGCCCAAATTTTTAAATCAGGTCTGTATTTTAGAGCCGCTTTGATGTAGGGAATAAGAATGGTTTTATCTCTTTCGATGGTGAAGTTTTTCATTTCAAAATCGCCATCAACTTCATTCAGCGAATACCAATTGAATGAGTAATCATTAGCACCAATTGGCATCCGACAAAGATTGTATTTCAGACCTTCGTTTGGATCAAAAAATTCCTTGATTACTTTATCTCGCTCCTTAAACGGCAAAGTGTTCAAAGCCTGCCAACCCAATTCATTGAAACAACCTCCCCAACCATCGATGGTTTGTTGTTTTTTGTCGGTTAGTATTTCAATGTCATCCGCTGTTGCTGTATTGGCTTCACTTACTTTGATTGCCTCTTTAGTTTTCCAAGGTTGTTTTTCGGTGCTGGAAATCCAGTTTACATTTTGGGAAAATCCGTTTACGGCAGTTAAAAAAATAACTGCTAGTTTTATTGCTGTTCTTTTGTTTTTCATTTTTAAGATTATTTAAATTTTGACTATAACTAGGCCAATAAATGCGTTACAATGACTCTCTGAGAATTAACTGGGTTGGCACATACAACTGTAATGGTTCATTTGTCGTAATAAATTCGGCGGATTTTGAACCAAGTGCTTTAAAATCAGTCGAAACTACCGAAATCCCCTTATAAATAAATTTTTTCATAGGAGTTTCGTTGTACGATAAAAAACCAACATCTTTTCCTGGTTCCAGATTTTTTTCTAGACATTGTTCTAAAAATTGTCCCAAAATTCGATCACTAACACTTATGTATGCGGTATTGGTTTGAATGTTGAACGCCTTTGGATTGGTAATAATTTTATATTTAAAATCAAAATCTTCACAATATTTTTGAAAAAAATCAACTGTTTCTATCGGATGATTGGTATAACTGGGGTAAACAAAATGAATTTCTTTGTATTTTTTAAAAGATTCAATAGCGCCAATCAAAGATTTGTAAAATGCCTTTCCGAAATCTTGAAAAACGTAGTTAGTATTTGTGTTTGAATTTACATTCCAATCAATAAGTAATAATTTATCATTTGGGATTGCTGATGTCAAAAAAATACTTTCGGTGTGATTAAAATCCATAATTACATATTTATAGTATTTTCCAATGCTATTATTGATAATGGTTTTGAAATTTTCCAAATGATAATGATGAAATTGCACATCAACTATAAAATTATCAGGTAAATTATTAATGAATGAATGATACAAAACTTCTTTGTAGGCTTTGAAAGTATCTAAAACTAAGAGAATTTTTCTAGTCTCGCCCACAACATAATATCCCTTGTTTGGAACTGATTCAATAACATTTTGATCTTTCAAAATCGAATATGCTTTAAAAACAGTGTCTTTGGAAAGTTTGTTTTCTTTGCAAATTTTATTGACCGATGGCAATAAATCTCCCTTATTTAAAACTTTTTCAGCAATAGCATCGCTTATCGAATTTACCACTTGCTGATACTTCGGGAGGTCACTATCGTGATTAATGATAAAAGTAAATTTCATTTTTTTACAATTGTATAAACTATTCTGTTCTGTTCTGACAAACTAAAGTAGGCATTATTTTGTATAAAAAATAATTTAAAAAAAATAGTGGTTGTATAGATTTAGTCCATCTAGCAATTTGTAAGCAAACGCAACTCATAGACTTGAAATTTACTTGATTTAAAGCAAAGTCTTGAGCCAATTGCCCTAAATACTGATTCGAGTGTGTTAAAGCCTGAATGCTGAAATCCCGGAGCTGAATTTTTAATTGGTATTAAATAGAAAGTTAATTTTTCGAAATTACCATCATTTATGTAACTAGGTCAGAGTTAAATTTGTAATTCTAAATTTAACGTATCATAGCTATAAGTTTAGGCTATTAATACAGCATTATTTCAAATATAAAAAACAAGAATTATTCTTTTTCTTCGACTTCTTCTTTGTTCAAATGCCAGATAATTTCTGCAATTAGTCCTGTCCATCCTGTTTGATGATTGGCGCCTAAGCCTTTACCAGTATCCCCATCGAAATACTCGAAAAATAAATTATTCTTATTAAAAAGAGGATCTTTTTGGAATTTTTCATATTCACCATACATTGGGATTTTATTTTCAGAGTCCGGAATAAAAAGATCTAATAATCTCTTTGCAACACCTTTCGAAGCATCTTTAAGATTCATTTTATTTCCAGAATTGGTTGGGAATTCAACTTTAAATTCTTTGCCGTAGTAGTGGTGAAATTTTTCTAAAGAGTCTAAAATCAAATAATTCATTGGAAACCAAATTGGTCCTCTCCAATTGGAATTGCCACCAAACATATCACCTGTGGCTTCGGCTGGTGTATAATCTACTTGAATAATTCCACCATCGTGCTTAAATTTATAAGGATTTTTTTTATGGTATTTTGACATAGAGCGCACCCCGAAATCAGACAAAAATTCCTCCTCATCAAACATTCGCTTGAGAATCATTTTCATCCTATGCCCTCTAAGCGTTGAGAGTAATCGAGTTTCTCCCTCACCGTGAACAAACCAACTTGAAACTAAATTAGCCAAGTCTGGACGATTTTTTAAAATCCACTCTACACGACGCTTGAATAAAGGTAGTTTTTCGAGTAAGTCAGGTGTCAATACTTCGACAGCAAATAATGGAATTAAACCCACCATCGAACGAATTTTCAACAATTCGGCATCGCCATTTGGTTTATGAAGCATATCATAATAAAACTCATCTTCTTCATCCCAAAGACTGATGTCGTTATCTCCCAAAGATTGCATCGCTCCTGAAATATGAAGAAAATGCTCAAAAAACTTGGATGCCATATCCTGATAAACCGGATTTTTGAGCGATATTTCACAAGCGATACGCAACATATTTAAGCAATACATTGCCATCCAACCTGTTCCATCGGCTTGTTCAAGATGACCACCTGTTGGCAAATCGCAGGATCTGTCGAAAACTCCAATATTATCCATACCTAGGAATCCACCACCAAAGATATTATTCCCATTTTTATCTTTCAAATTGACCCACCAAGTAAAATTGAGCAATAATTTATGAAAAATACGCTCTAAGAAAACTACGTCTCCTACACCTCCATTGGCTTCCTTATCTATTTCATAAACTTTCCAGGTTGCCCAAGCATGAACAGGTGGATTTACATCAGAAAATGACCATTCATAAGCTGGAATTTGTCCGTTGGGATGCATATAATATTCCCTAAGAATGACCAATAGTTGCCTTTTGGCAAAATCTGGATCCAATCTAGCCAAAGGCAAAGTGTGAAAAGCCAAGTCCCAAGCAGCAAACCATGGATATTCCCATTTATCGGGCATGGAAAGAATGTTTGAAGTGTATAAATGTTTCCAAGTGCTGTTTCTACCTTCGTTTCGTCCCCTTTCAGGTTTAGGTGTAGATGGGTCACCTTTGAGCCATTCATATACATTATAATAATACCATTGTTTGGTCCAAAGCATCCCTGCATACGCTTGCCTTTGGATGGATTTCAATTTTTCGTCGGTTACCCCTTTTTGAATTGGAGCATAAAATTCATCCGCTTCTTCAATTCTTTTTTGGAATAAAGCATCAAAATCTGCAAAAGCATCTACAGGATTAGTATTTGTAAATCGTAGGCGATATTCTTTTTTACCAAGTGCAGGAATGCTATCATCATAATGTACAGAAGCCTTTGTACCAAAGGATTCAGGATTGATGCTACGTCTTTTTTTATTAATTATATAATCATTAATACCATCTTTTGAAAAGGATGATTGTGCAGGGGCTCCATATAACTTTTCATAATTGGTCTTGTTGTCACAAAACAAAATATTAATTGCATTTTCTGCATATAAATTAAAATGTCCTACTAATTTGTGATCGACTTCTATATGCGAATTACCAAACCCTTTCAAAGTGGGTTTTTCCTTGTATTTTTCGTATCCCCAACTCCAAGTATTCCTAAACCAAATCGTTGGCAAAACTGTAATTGGAGCAGCATTTTTAGAACGGTTTTCTACCGTAACTTTAATTAAAATATCTTGTTCATCAGCCTTAGCATATTCAATAGTAATGTCAAAATACTCGTCATTATCAAAAATACCTGTGTCAATTAATTCGTATTCGGGTTCAAGACGAGATCGTTTTTTACTTTCTTGAATTAATTTCTCATAAGGAAAAGCCTTTTGTGGATACTTATAAAGCATCTTTTGATAGGAATGTGTGGGCGTAGAATCCTGATAGTAATAAATTTCTTTGACATCCTCTCCGTGATTGGATTCTGCTGGAGTTAAACCAAAATAGCGCTCTTTCAAGATACGATCTTTATGATTCCAAAACGAAAAAGCGAAACAAATGTGTTGTTTATTGTCCGAAATTCCTCCTATACCTTCCTCTCCCCATCTGTATGCTTTAGAGCGAGCCATGTCGTGGGTTGTGCTTCCCCAGGCATATCCACTTTGAGAATAATCTTCCCTAACGGTTCCCCATTGACGGTCCGTTAAATAAGGCCCCCATTTTTTCCAACCTTTATTATCTGATCTTAACTTTAATCTTGCTTTTTCTGAATTCATTTCAACGTCTTTTTCTGACATACCTTCCTGTTTTTTTCGGTCGTGCAATTTATATAAAACGAGTTTAAAAACAACTATAGATTTGGCAAAAATAAAGGGGATAATTAATGAAAAGGAATTTATGAATCGTTTTTGTTATTGGATTTGTAGAATTATCACAAACTAGCGATAGATTGTTGTTTGTTTTTGAAAAAAGTAGCTAACACTAATTCAGAATTCCATTTCTACATGAGCTTTAAAAAAGTGCTTCCACTTTTAGTGATTTTTTTTAATATTCAATACAAATGTAAATCGCTTAAAGTATTTTGTTGTAGTGCTTTTTTATGGTAATTTTGTAACTACATTTTCATTTAAATAAAAAAATAAAAAACAAAATTATGGGATTCTTTTCAGCATTAATAGGAAACGCAGGAGCGGTAAGTCAAGAAAGTTTAATCAAAGATTATGGCAAATTATTAATTGAAGGCGAAGAAATTGAATTGGGTTTCAAACTCATTCGCGATGTATTTATCTTCACCACCAAGCGTTTAATTTTGGTTGAAAAACAAGGCTTAACTGCCAGCAAGATCGAATACAAATCCATTACTTACAAAAGTATCTCCAGATTTAGCGTGGAGACAGCAGGCACTTTCGACTTGGAAGCAGAACTTAAAATTTGGGTTTCAAGTGAAACTAGTCCAAGTATCGTGAAACAATTTAACAAATCGGTTAATGTGTATGATGTTCACATGGTTTTGGCGTCGCATGTTTTGGCATAATTAATTGAAATATTTTTCAACCTATCTGAACCATTTTATAACTGATTGTAAATAGTCTTAATAATCTCGGCAGCATATTTACTGGATATTTTTTTTATAAAAGAAGGAAAGTCAATGTGTGCGGTCTCATCGGCAACGTCTGAAATAGTTCGAATGATACTAAATGGGATTTCATATTCATAACAAACTTGAGCAACAGCAGCTCCTTCCATTTCTGCACAAAGTACATTGGGAAGTTGGGAATTGAGGTTGCTTTTTTGTTCATTGGAAGAGAAAAATTGATCTCCGCTGGCAATATCGCCACTGAATAATTTTGGTTGCGAAATATTGAATTCCATCAAATCGGATTCTCCAATAACCGAATGCAAACTTTTGTTTTCAAAGACAGCATTTATAGCTTTTGCAGCAATGTCCAAATGAGACGAATCGCTTTCAAAATAAGTCTTGGAGAGCAAAGGAATTTCATATTGGTTCATCAACGGTCTTGCATCCATATCATGTTGAATCAGTCTTTTGCCCAAAACGATGTCGCCAATTTTTAGTTCAGAACTAATGGCACCAGCGACTCCTGTAAAAAGTAATTCAGTGATTTTAAATTCGTGAATCAATGTGGTCGCTGTGGTTGCAGCGGCGACTTTGCCCCATCTTGAAAATACAACAACAGTTTCTATTCCATTCAATTGTCCCGAAAAATAGGTTCGTTTTCCCATAGAATTCGATACACATTCGGTGAGTAAAGCCACAACACCTTCGATTTCTTCAGGCATCGCTCCCATAATTCCAATCCTTCTTTTGCTCATGTATAACTCCCTTTTTTTTAATCAATATACCAATCACAAAGATTATAAAATTATGGAGATAATTTGCATATATTAATATTTTCCACTATTCGTTCGCAAATATTCTAACGTTTTCAACCCCGATTCTTGTAAATCAATATCTTTCTTTTACTTTTAAATTTGAATTTGGTTGATTTTTCATGATGGCTAACTCATAAACTATTGTCATAAGTTGGCTTCTTAAGTCTTTTCCAAATAGACATCTATTATAGTACAATCCACCAAAAGAATCACTATCAATAGCAAAGAACAAACCAAAACCGTAACTTTGCTTTTTGTCAAAATTTATGCTAGAAAACGATAACAACATAGAAGTATTGGGTGCGCGAGTACACAATCTAAAAAATATAGATGTCACAATTCCACGAGAGAAATTAGTAGTAATTACTGGGCTTTCGGGCTCGGGAAAATCATCCTTGGCTTTCGATACGATTTATGCCGAAGGACAACGCCGCTACGTGGAAACTTTTTCGGCTTATGCCAGACAATTCCTTGGCGGTTTGGAACGTCCCGATGTGGATAAAATTGATGGTCTTTCTCCCGTTATTGCCATTGAACAGAAAACAACCAGCAAAAGCCCTCGCTCAACTGTTGGCACGATTACCGAAATTTATGATTTTCTGCGTTTGTTATATGCTCGCGCCGCCGATGCCTACAGTTACAACACTGGCGAGAAAATGGTTTCTTACGATGATGAACAAATCAAGGAATTGATTATCCAAGATTTTGCGGGAAAACGCATCAATATTTTGGCACCAATTATTCGCGCCAGAAAAGGACATTATGCCGAATTGTTCCAACAAATTGCCAAACAAGGTTTCTTGAAAGTTCGCATTAATGGTGACATCAAAGACATCACGACGGGAATGAAACTCGACCGTTACAAAACCCACGACATTGAAATCGTGATTGACCGAATGGTTATCGAAGACACGCCCGACAATGAAAAACGCCTGACCGAAAGCATCAAAACAGCGATGTATCACGGTGAAAACGTCTTGATGATTTTAGATCAAGATTCCAATGCAATTCGTTTTTTTAGTCGGAATTTAATGTGTCCCACAACTGGAATTTCTTATCAGAATCCGGAACCCAATTTATTTTCGTTCAACTCACCCAAAGGCGCTTGCGACCATTGCAAAGGTTTGGGAACAGTAAACGAAATCAACATCAAAAAGATAATTCCAAATCCAAAATTATCCATAAATAAAGGTGGTTTTGCACCTTTGGGCGAATACAAAAGCAGTTGGATGTTCAAGCAATTGGAGATCATTGGCGAAAAATACAGCTTCAAATTAACCGATCCTATTTCGACAATTTCCGAAGAAGCGATGGAAATGATTTTGAATGGTGGCAAAGAAAAATTCTCAGTGGAATCGAAAGTTTTGGGCGTGACCAAAGAATACAAAATAGAATTTGAAGGAATTTCGCATTTCATCAAAAACCAACACGATGAAAGTGGCTCTACAACCATAAAACGTTGGGCAAAAGAATTTATGGACGAAGTCAAATGTCCCGTTTGTGAAGGTTCAAGATTGAAAAAAGAAGCTCTGTTTTTCAAAATCAACGAGAAAAATATTGCCGAATTATGCGATATGGATATTTCCGATGTAACGACTTGGTTTCTGGATTTGAACACGCATTTATCCGACAAACAAAAAACAATTGCTACCGAAGTTATCAAGGAAATCAAGGACAGACTGAACTTTTTGATGAATGTAGGTTTGGATTACTTGGCATTGAGCCGAAGTTCCAAATCACTTTCAGGTGGTGAAGCACAACGCATTCGATTGGCGACCCAAATTGGTTCACAATTGGTAGGAGTTTTATATATTTTGGACGAACCGAGCATTGGTTTACACCAAAGAGATAACGATAAACTGATTCATTCTTTGGAACAATTGCGCGACATTGGCAACTCGGTTATTGTGGTCGAACACGACAAAGATATGATTCTGCGTGCCGATTATGTGATTGATATTGGTCCAAAAGCGGGCAAACACGGCGGCGAAATCATCAGCAAAGGAACGCCTGCTGAAATTTTGAAAGACCACACGTTAACGGCTTCCTATTTAAACGGAGAAATGGAAATCGAAGTTCCAAAAAAACGTCGGGAAGGCAATGGAAATTTCCTGAAACTGACTGGTGCGACTGGAAATAATTTGAAAAATGTATCCATAGAATTGCCTTTGGGCAAGATGATTTGTGTGACTGGCGTTTCGGGAAGTGGAAAATCGACATTGATTAATGAAACCCTCTACCCTATTTTGAACGCTTATTATTTTAATGGTGTCAAAAAACCAAAACCCTACAAAAAAATTGAAGGTTTGGAACATATCGACAAAGTAATTGATATTGACCAAAGTCCGATTGGGAGAACGCCACGTTCGAATCCTGCGACTTATACGGAGGTTTTTACCGAAATCAGGAACCTGTTCACGATGACTTCCGAAAGTATGATTCGAGGTTATAAAGCAGGTCGTTTTAGTTTTAATGTAAAAGGTGGAAGATGCGAAACTTGCGAAGGTTCAGGAGTTCGAACTATCGAAATGAATTTCTTACCCGATGTGTATGTAGAATGCGAAACCTGTCAAGGAAAACGTTTCAATAGAGAAACTTTGGAAATTCGATACAAAGGAAAATCCATTTCGGATGTGTTGAATATGACAATTGATGAAGCCGTTCCTTTCTTTGAAATGATTCCGAAGATTTATCGAAAAGTCAAAACTTTACAAGATGTTGGTTTGGGGTATATTACCTTGGGACAACAAAGCACAACGCTTTCGGGTGGTGAAGCACAACGCATCAAACTAGCAGGAGAATTATCGAAAAAAGACACAGGAAATACATTTTATATATTGGACGAACCCACAACTGGACTGCATTTTGAGGACATTAGAGTGTTGATGGAAGTGATTAATAAACTGGTGGACAAAGGCAACACAATCTTGATTATAGAACACAATATGGATGTAATCAAGCTGGCCGATTACATTATCGACATTGGTCCTGAAGGCGGAAAAGGCGGTGGAGAAGTAGTTGCCAAAGGAACTCCTGAAGAAGTTGCTAAAAACAAGAAAAGTTATACTGCGCAGTTTTTGAAGAAGGAATTGGTTTAAATATTCAAAAATATTTTAGAAGCTGGATAATAAAAACAATTTATTTTTTAACATAAAAAAAAGCATCATTATATAACCATAATGGTGCTTTTTTGTTGATGAAATGAGACATCGCCTCAGCCTATTCGCTATTTTAAAATTAGAACAATCGAATTAAAATAGTGCTACGACACCTTGAGAATTACTTTCATTTTTTACCACAGATTTTTTATTAATTTCTGTGAAATTTAAAGGCTGAATTTCATCGGAATCGGTACTTTCAATTATTTTTTCGTTGTCAGAAATAATTTCATCGATTGTTTTACTAGATTTCAAAAATATAACTGGTTCAGGGTTCAATAAAGTAGCCTCATCCATCAACGAAACTTTCACTTGTTCTTTAACTGATAATGATTTCAAAACAGTAATAGCTTCATAAGCATTGGACAACTCAGCATATTTCAATGCTGTAAATCCTTGACTATCTTTAATATCACGATCTGCTCCTTTTTGCAATAAGTATTCAATAATTTCTACTTTATTATAGCGCGCAGCATACATTAGGGGAGTCAGCCCATTTAATTTTTTATTTACTTTTGTACCGTTTTCTATAAATTTTTTGACTGTTTCTATTTCCCCTTTACTAATCGCTATAGCTAAAGTGGATGGAGTTTCAGAAAAGAGAGTTAGTGTTTTTTGGTTTCCAATAACATTAGTATTGGAAGTAAAAGACAAACTAAAAAAAGCCACCAAGGTAATTCCTAAATAAATGATTGTTTTTTTCATGATAATTACTTTTAAATTGTTATTTTTTATAAATTTTTTTCAAGATTGCTAGTATGTAAATTATGTTCAAAATCGGTATCTATGTGAAAAAGTCATCATATTTAAAAAAATATCAAAATAATAATATAAATCAATTACTTTAAATATATCGCAAAATACTCAATACATATTGTCAATTTTTTATCAAATGTACAATTAATTAGGACATTATTCCAAGAAAAATATGAAATAATTCTGCTTAAAATCAATTTTTATTCTTTATTCATTCTATTGTATATTTCCAGAAACAAATCAATAAATAAGAATATTATTAATTGAATTAAAATACGTTTTTTAGTTAATAATTCATATTATTTATAAAAAATGATTTTCTAAAACCCAAATTAATGACAATTCAATAATCAAAAACAGCATTTTGGGAACTGTGGTTAATGTCTTGTTGATTTAGTGTCAAAATTGGAATAGTGCAATGAACAAACTCTTTAAAAATCACACCTACCAAACTCCGAAGTATTCCTCAGATTTCCAATTCAAACACTTTAAGCATTCTTGCATTTTCATTTTAATCGAACCAATAAATTATAGATCTGGTAAAGAAATGATAGAAATAAAAAAAGCATTGCTCACATTTTTTGAAAAAAGAATTACTTTAGCACAGAAGTCTGAAATGCTGGCTTCTTTGGAGTAGAAACTTCATTTTTAGAATTTAAAACAGGAACAATACTAAAAGTAAAAAAACATAAAAATGAGACTAGAAGATTTTGACAACGATGAGGACAAAGTAATTCAGGATAAACTGAAAAGAAAAACTTGGAACGAGATTCGAAGCAATGACAGTTGGGCGATTTTCAAAATTATGTCTGAATTTGTGAATGGCTATGAAAACATGGCGAGAATTGGCCCTTGTGTTACTATTTTTGGCTCTGCTAGGAAAAAACCAGATGATAAATATTATGTATTAGCTGAGAAAATAGCCTATAAAATTAGCAAAGCAGGTTACGGCGTAATTACTGGTGGCGGTCCTGGAATTATGGAAGCCGGTAATAAAGGTGCTCATTTGGGTGGTGGAACTTCGGTGGGATTGAATATTGAATTGCCGTTCGAGCAGCATTTCAATCCGTATATTGACCACGATAAAAACCTTAATTTTGATTATTTCTTTGTTAGAAAAGTAATGTTTGTGAAATATTCGCAAGGATTTGTAGTCATGCCCGGTGGTTTTGGTACACTAGACGAAATGTTTGAAGCGATTACCTTGATTCAGACGAAAAAAATTGGTAAATTCCCAATAATATTAGTCGGAACTGAATTTTGGTCAGGATTAATCGAATGGATAAAAACAGTACTGGTCGAAAGAGAAAAAACCATTAATGCCACAGATTTGGAGTTATTTAAAATTGTAGATAGCGAAGACGAAGTGGTCGAAGTTCTAGATAAATTCTACAAAAAATACGATTTGTCACCCAATTTCTAAGCTTTATTTTAAAAACCCAAATCTCAATTTAATACAAAACTTTGAAATCGTTTCATAAGAACATCCTATTTATCCTTTTGATTTTTGCTTCGGCAAAACAGTACGGGCAACACCATTCCCAAATTGACGTAGAGGTCAATATGGAAGAAAAAACGTTGACAGTTCTTCAGGAAATGGAGTATTTTAACGCATCGGATGATACTTTATCCTCAATTGTTTTGAATGACTGGAACCATGCCTATTCGTCAAAAACAACGCCGTTGGCAAAACGATTTTCAGATGAATTTTACAGAGGTTTCCATTTGGCTGTAGAAAAAGAACGAGGAAGTACCCATAATTTAAACATTTCGACAGCTGATAAAAGCACACTTTCTTGGGAGAGAACAGAAAAAAATCCTGATTTTATAACCCTCAAATTAGCAGAAAAACTAGCTCCCAATCAAAAAATCGTTTTGCATCTTACTTATGTTGTAAACGTGCCTAGTGATAAATTCACCCATTTTGGTTACACTGAAAAGGGCGGAATGTATCTCAGAAATTGGTTTCTTACTCCTGCTCGATTTGAAAATCATTCCTTTGTCAAATACAATAATTTGAATTTGGATGATATTGCTAATGCCATTTCCGATTTTGATATTACACTGAGAATTCAAAGCCTGTCCGTAAAGCAGACAAAGAGTTTCGAGTTGACTACTGATTTGAACGAGGAGAAAACCAATCGAATTGAAAATTTTACTATTTACAAACTGAAAGGAATCAACCGTACCGACTTTAGTGTTTTTATAGAACCCAAAACTAGTTTTCGCAGTTTCAAAAATAGCGCTGTTGAAGTCTTGACTAATATGAGAGGTTACAAAGCCGATGAGATTCAAAAAGCCATTGCCATTGATAGAGTGGTGAATTTTACCAACAATTTGATTGGAAAATCACACACCGAAAAAATCACTGTTTCTCAAGCTGATTATGATCGAAATCCTTTTTATGGATTGAATCAGATGCCTGCTTTTCTGGTTCCGTTTCCAGATGAATTCCTTTTTGAAATTAAATTCCTTAAGACCTATTTGAACAATTATCTGAAGAATAATTTGAAGTTAGACCCCAGAAAAGACAACTGGATTTATGATGGGATACAAATTTATGCAATGATGCAGTATATGAAGGAAAATCATCCTGATTGTAAGATGACTGGAAGCATTTCGAGTTTTAAATTATTAAAAGGCTATCATTTATTAAACCTAGATTTCAACGAGCAATTCAGTTACTTTTATTTGTTGATGGCCCGAAAAAATTTAGATCAACCACTTGGCGCTCCTAAAAACACATTGATAAAATTTAACGAACAAATTGCCAGTAAATACAGAGCTGGTCTGAGTTTAATTTACCTAGACAATTTTCTTGGGAATGGTGTTGTAACGAACAGTATTCGTCAATTTAATGACCTAAATACAGACAAGAAAAGCAATGGTAATGATTTTGAATCGATATTAAAATCTACCACCAATCAAGACGTCAGTTGGTTTTTTGAAACCATTATCAATTCTAGAGAAATTATTGATTACAAGTTTTCGAATGTTTCTAAAACCAAAGATAGTGTATCATTTACTTTGAAAAATAAGACCAATTTCATAGTACCAATCCCAATTTATGGAATTAAAAATGACAGTATTGTCTTCAAAAAATGGATAGAACCTAAAAACAAGGACAGTATTTATACCTTAGAAAGAAATCAGGCCAACAAGATTGTCATCAATTTTAAAAATGAAGTTCCAGAATTTAATTTAAGAAACAATTGGAAGAAGTTGGAAGGATTTTATCCAAACAATCGCCCTATAAAATTCGCCTTGATAAAAGATTTGGAAGACCCATTTTACAATCAAATTATTTACGCGCCAATCTTAACTTACAACGTGTATGACGGACTTTCTCCAGGAATGCGATTTCACAATAGAGCGATTTTAAACAGGCCTTTTGTGTATGACATTACTCCAACTTATGCTGTAAAAACTAAAATGGTTACAGGTTCGGCTATTTTTATGGTGAACAAAGATTA
>JAYVIK010000209.1:0-3426 GCA_043770265.1 Flavobacterium sp.
GTGCATATCGTGTAAATGGATTTCCGACAAATGATAAACGCGTCCTAAATCAACCATTACGTGATAAGACGCTTTTTTCATCGAATAATCGGGTTTCCACGAAGTACTAATCGCATGTGCTCCAGCAAGTTCATCTATATTTTGTTCGTCAAACAAAAACAAAGGCGAGGTCACGCTGCCTCTTTGAACGAGATCAGTAACCATTTGTGGCAAAACAACAATTTGCTGTACCACCGGAACAACGGGAGTTCCGTAAAGGATGATTTCATTTACAGCTGCAAAAACATTTTGGTTCATAGAAAACCTCAAGAAACGGGTAGTGACATTTGTTTTATTTTTACTCCATGTATTAAAAGCACTACAAGGATCAACAAATAGAGTAGTCCAATTTGCGGTAGCTCCATACTCAACTGTAAAATTGTAAGAGTCTTCCATGTCATGTAAATCGATTGCCGACAGATGGTATTCCTTTCCTAAATCGACCACAACATGGTAAGCTGCTTCATTCATAGCTAAAGCAGGTTTCCAAGAATTACTGCTAGCATGGGCTCCGTTTTGAAAGCTTAAACTTTGTTCGTCAAATAAAAACAATGGTGATTGTACGCTACCTCCGGGAACTAAATCCATAACCATTGCTGGAGTAACGGTAATTCGTTGCGGTACTGGTTCAAAATACTCAGGCCCTCCAGGTGCTCCCATATTTTGGTACGCCACAGGATTGGTGCTTGTAAGCGAATAATCATTAGTAGAAGGATCGGTAAATTCAAGGGCAGAAACACTGGTCAATGTATTGTTTACCGCAGTAAAGTTATTGACGTTTCCGGATTGATTCAGAAAAAAAGGAATCGCAGTATTGTAAACATTATCTCGAGCAGTTACAAAATTGATTTCGTTATAATTTTTAATGTTTTGCCTGCCCGTGATAGCTCTAAAATAATTTTGTTTGATGTCTATGGGAGCTGTAGGGGTGGTAAAAAGGCGGTTGTCTACAAAGATACCCATATTGGAATCCAAATAATTATTGGTAAACGTACAATTGCCTTTTCCGTAAACGGCAATACCTGTACTAGGGGCTTTAATTAAAATATTATCATGGACATTTGCAACCGAGTTGTCGCCTATTTGAAGAATACTAGTTTGGTGAGTAATATTTGCCAAACCAGCATTTAAAAGCGTGTTATTGTAGATTTCCACATCTTCAACCATATTGGCTATTTGAATAGATTCTCTTCGTGTATTTCTAACAATGTTATTGTAAATTTTAACATGTTTAAACTCCATTCCCGGCGATACAGTTTCCCCTAAGTACATACCCTCGCATACGTTTTCAATAAAACAATCGTGTATAATTAGATTTTCAAAAACTGGATAAGAAGTAGCAGGTGGATTTGTTCCATAATTCTTTTTAGCCATGATGCCAAAAAAACCTTTGTGACTAATTTTTATAAATTCTGCCTCACAATCTGAACTCAATTCTGAAAAAGCTAACCCACATTCATTAGCAGCCAAAAGAAATCCGTATTTGAAATTGGGATGACCCGAGCCACTAATTTTGATATATCTGCAATTTTCGAAAGTAATAGCTCCCCAAGAATAACTATTGGGACTGTCAATTTTTACTTGTCCTCCTTTATTGATTACAACAAGTGGCTTGCTCGCGTTTCCATTGGTAAATTGAAATCTTAAAGGTTTTGTTCGAGCAGCAGAAATAAAAATAGTATCGCCACCGACAGGATTCCTTCCCAAGGTTTGTTGGTTTACATAATACGCAAAACTGTTGTCAATAGTTATGTTTCGGTTTTGAGCATAAGCGAACAAACTAAAACATAAACTTAAAATGAAAAGGTAGGTCTTTTTCATACTAAATGAAGATTTAAGTAAATATTACGATTTTAGACTAGAGGTTTTAAAGAGATAAAATTCTGAAGTAAGAAATGAAACGGCCAATTTCAAAATCAATACAATCGCAAAAGTTATCTTTTTTTAAAGAAGATTTTGTAGTGTAACACAGTTAAACTCTGGGATGCACCATTAAAATCCAAACTTCTGTGACAAATATAAATATAATATCAAATTAACAGGTTGAAAAGCATTATTATTCGATGAAAAGCAGCTAATTTAAAAAACTATGAAAATAATCTTATATTACATTAAAAATTCTGTTAAAGATGGCAAAAAAAAAGTAATTTTCGACTAAGTCTATTTTCGGACAAATGATTCATTGATTCAAACTGCTGTTGAAAAAAAGGAATCAATATGTGAAGTTCAAAATAAGAGTTTATAATGTGCATTTGAAAAAATCTGATGACTTTTAGCACAAAAAAACACTCACATTCAAACTGAATTTAGTTCTGTTTCCTAAAAAGGTTCTAAATCATAAATCGCTAATCAGCAATCTATAATCTAATATCTGTAATAATCCATTTAAAAAAACTTCAATCTCAACTCCAATTTAATACGCTTGATCGACACGTATAGTTTCTAAGTCAACTCCAAGTTTCGCCAAGTGCAACATAATCAATTATTTGTCTAAATGTTTTGGCAACCTATACACGCCATGCAAGAGTTTGATTGCTAAAGAAGTTACTCATTGTAAAACTTATTTTTAGAACTCGTAACTAAAAAATATGAAGTTTCCAGAAAATGGAAATACAATTACCTTTGAAAACCAGTGTTTTTCTCGGAATTTTATCCAATGCAACTTCAAAATTGATAAAGCGATTCATTAAGAAAAGGAGTTGAAAAAATATTTTAATTTGACCTGAAAATTCTTCTTAAAGCAATTCAAAAATACTATACTTTTACTACAATATAAAAAGCATTTTCATTGTTATGCATTTTATGTTGAAAGACTATTAATTGTTCAAAGTATTTTTTGTAACCAATAACTCTTTATAAAAATGAAAACAAAAGGATTAGTTTACACGTTTTTTATTTTTTTTGTATTTCAAGCATGCAGCAAGAAATCATCCGATTTTAATTCCGATTTTTCATTATTCAAAGAGTATATTGTCAGTTTTACGGGCGGAATTGTCTCGGCGCAAACCGACATTCGAGTGGTCTTGGCTTTTGATTCTAACTGGAAAGTCAACCAGATTTTAGACAATGATTTATTCGATATTTCGCCTAGTATAGATGGAAAAGTAATTGCGCTTTCCAGCAATACCATCGCTTTTATTCCTGAAAATAAGTTGAAATCCAACACCGAATATCAAGTGACTTTGCATTTGGATCAAATCAATCCAAAGGTTGCCGAAGGAGACAAAGCACTTTCTAATTTTAATTTCACGGTAAAAACCATCAAGCAAGATTTTGTAGTTGACATTCTAGATCTTCAATCCATCAGCCCAGAATTTCAGTATTTGAATTGCATCCTGAAAACAGCAGACAATATGGATTTTGAAACTGCTAAAAAGTTGATTGAAG
>JAYVIK010000210.1:0-3416 GCA_043770265.1 Flavobacterium sp.
AATTTTCTATCACCATCAACTTCATTCAGTATCAAGGCATAAGCTCCATTTTGGGTTTGACTGTACGATATTCCTTTTATGGATAATTTGACTAAACTCATTTTTTTTAAGAGAAAAAGCACCATGTGCTTGTTTATATAAAGTTACTTTTAATTAAAATAGTTTGCAATTTTAATCAAAAAATGCGGAACAAAAAAGCTACCTAAAGCAAAGATACGATTATCTTATTTTTAGGCAGCTGTTTTGGAGTTAGAATTCTAAATATTTTAATTTTGTGCTTTAAAGGTTTTCAATTTTTCGATTAATTGCGGTACAATCTCAAAAGCATCTCCTACAATACCATAATCGGCAACTTTAAAAAATGGAGCTTCAGCATCAGTATTGATGACTACTTTTACTTTCGAGGAGTTGATTCCTGCAATATGCTGAATGGCTCCCGAAATTCCAACAGCAATATATAGATTAGCTGCAACTGGTTTCCCGGTTTGTCCTACGTGTTCTGAATGAGGCCTCCAATCTAAATCAGAAACCGGTTTGGAACAAGCAGTTGCTGCACCAAGAACTTGAGCTAATTCTTCAATCATTCCCCAATTTTCGGGACCTTTTAATCCACGTCCTCCTGAAACCACGACATCCGCATCGGCGATCGAAACTTTTCCAGAACCTTTTTCAACTGATTCTACTTTAATTCCAAAATCAGTATCGCCAATACTTGGATTAAAATCTTCTTCGGACATATTGGATGCGTTTTCAAAAATTCCATAAGAGTTTTTGGCTAAGCCAATAATTTTCACTTCACTGCTAATTTCGGTGATATTAAAAGCTTTGTTTGAAAAAGCACTTCTACGAACTTGAAAAGGCGAAGTACTCACTGGTAATCCCACTACATTTGATGCAAATCCAGCTTCAAGTGAAACGGCAACAAATGGAGCAAGATAAATACTATCTGTAGTTGATGATAGCAAAATTAACTTTGCACTTTCTTTTTGAGCGGCTTGTTTGATAACATCGGAATATGCTTTTGCCGAAAAACCAGACAATTTATCATTGGTAACTTTAAGGGTTTTATCAACTCCATATTTTGATAATTCCGAAACGTCTCCCATGTTTATGGTTACAGCTGTGACAGTTGTTCCTAATGATTCGGCCACTTTTTTGGCATAAGAAGCCAATTCGAAAGCCACTTTTTTGAATTTTCCTTCTGCGGATTCTGTGTATATTAATATTGACATATTTTTTGGTTTAAAGTTTAAAGTTTAAAGTTTAAAGTTGCGCACTGAATACTAAAAACTGAACACTGATTACTATATTACTTTGGCTTCGTTGTGTAATAAATTAATTAATTCGTCTATGTTATCTGCAGAAATCAATTTTACAGCTGATTTTGGAGCTGGTTTTTCAAATTTTACCGCTTTGGTATTGATTGACGCATCTACAGGTTCAACAACGGTTAAAGTTTTTGAACGGGCTGTCATAATTCCTCTCATATTCGGGATGCGCAAATCTTTTTCTTCAACCAAACCTTTTTGTCCTCCAATAATTATAGGTAAAGTAGTTGAAATAGTTTCTTTTCCACCATCAATCTCCCGAATAGCTTTTACATTTGTGCCTTCAACGATTAAATCAGTACAGGAATTTAAAAAATTATATCCTAGAATTCCGGCAATCATTCCTGGAACCATTCCTCCATTATAATCTAAGGATTCTTTACCAGCAATAATTATATCATACCCACCATTTTTGATGACTTCGGCAAGTTGCTTAGCAACAAAAAAGCTGTCGGTTGGATTGGCATTTATTCTAATGGCGTCATTTGCTCCAATGGCCAATGCTTTTCTTAAAGTTGGCTCCGTTTCAGGGCCACCAACATTGACAACAGTAATTGTTGCGCCTTGTTGTTCTTGAAACCAAATGGCACGAGTTAAACCAAATTCATCATTTGGATTGATCACAAACTGAACTCCATTGGTGTCAAATTGAGAGTCGTCATTGGTGAAATTAATTTTCGAAGTTGTATCGGGAACGTGACTTATACAGACTAATATTTTCATAGTTAAATTTTTAATTTCTAAAATTCAAGCACAAAATTATACTATTAATTTGAATAATATACTATGCACGCATAATATTTTTTTATTACTATTGCGATTTCGCAATTGTTTTTAGTTAAAGAAATATCTCTTTTAATTTTTTATAATTTTTCTGTTGCTACTTTAAATAAAATTTTTGCCTTAAAGTGGTTTAAAATAATTATTTTTGCGTTTCGAAATTTACAGAAAAAATATAAAACTATGAGAACGATACAATTTAGAGAAGCCATTTGTGAGGCGATGAGCGAAGAAATGCGTCGCGATGAAACCATATATTTAATGGGTGAAGAAGTTGCCGAATATAATGGTGCTTACAAAGCTTCTAAAGGAATGCTTGCTGAATTTGGAGAAAAAAGAGTGATTGACACTCCCATTGCTGAGCTTGGTTTTACTGGAATTGCAGTAGGTTCGGCGATGAATGGTTGCAGACCCATTGTAGAATATATGACTTTCAACTTTTGTTTAGTAGGTATTGACCAAATCATTAATAATGCTGCTAAAATGCGTCAAATGACCGGTGGACAATTTAATGTACCTATCGTTTTTCGTGGCCCAACAGCTTCTGCGGGACAACTTGGAGCAACACACTCACAAGCTTTGGAAAACTGGTTTGCCAATACTCCAGGTCTAAAAGTCGTTGTTCCATCGAATGTTTATGATGCAAAAGGACTATTGAAATCGGCTATTCGTGACAATGATCCTGTTATTTTTATGGAATCAGAACAAATGTATGGCGACAAAGGTGAAGTTCCTGATGGTGAATATACCATTCCAATTGGTCTTGCTGATGTAAAAAGAGTGGGGACCGATGTAACGATTGTTTCTTTTGGGAAAATTATTAAAGAAGCTTTTATCGCTGCCGATGAATTGGCAAAAGAAGGTATTTCTTGTGAAATTATCGATTTGAGAACCGTTCGTCCTATGGATAACGCCACTATTTTAACTTCTGTTAAAAAGACAAATAGATTAGTAATCCTTGAAGAAGCTTGGCCATTTGCCAGTGTTTCTTCTGAAATCACTTATATAGTGCAAGAACAAGCGTTCGATTTTCTTGACGCACCAATTCAACGTATCACCACAGCAGATACACCAGCGCCATATTCTCCAGTTTTACTGAAAGAGTGGTTGCCAAACGCTAGTGATGTTGTCAAAGCAGTCAAAAAGGTAATGAATAAATAAGCTTTTAAACTTTTCTGAATAGTAGGGATTTTAGTTCTTCTACTATTAGAAATCAACTAAATTTAAAACTTCATCAGAATCTCAATTCGATGAAGTTTTTTTTGATTATGATGATGAATAATTTTTTGAAATATCTGTTTTTTATAG
>JAYVIK010000211.1:0-9505 GCA_043770265.1 Flavobacterium sp.
TTTTTCTTTTCAATTGCCACGGGTTTAAACCCGTGGCAATTGAAAAGAAAAAAAGCGGGAACAAAAAGCCCGACCCGCAGGGACACGCCCAAATAAAACTACTTTTTCATCTATTTCCTGAAATTTCCAAAAAAAGTATATCTTTAGCCAACCAAAAAAACCAAATCAACATGCAAGACAACAACGAAGAACATTTTAAAAGAGAACTCGGATTACTAGACGGAACGATGCTCGTTGTGGGCTCGATGATTGGTTCGGGGATATTTATTGTAAGTTCAGACATCGCTAGACAAGTCGGTTCGGCAGGATGGCTTACCTTGATTTGGCTTATTTCAGGATTAATAACGATGATTGCTGCCGTAAGTTATGGCGAGTTGAGCGCGATGTTTCCCAAAGCAGGAGGACAATATGTGTACCTCAAGGAAGCTTATAATAAACTCATCGCTTTTCTCTACGGTTGGAGCTTCTTTGCTGTAATTCAAACGGGAACAATTGCTGCTGTGGGCGTGGGTTTTTCAAAATTTGCCGCCTATTTGGTTCCATCATTAAGCGATGAAAATGTTCTTTATGAAATAGGTTCTTTCAAACTCAATGCAGCCCAGATTGTTTCTATTATCATGATTGTTTTATTGACATACATCAATAGTCGTGGAGTGAAAAACAGCAAAATAATGCAAACTGTTTTGACGGTGATTAAGATTTTGTCTTTGTTTGGCTTGATTGTTTTCGGTTTCCTACTAGCGGCCAAAGCAGATGTTTGGAATGCAAACTGGGCAGATGCTTGGAATACTCGTTCTTTTAATGCGGACAGCGGTTCTTGGATTCCAATAGGCGGATCGGCTTTGATTGCTGGTATTTCGGCAGCTATGGTGGGTTCTTTGTTTTCTAGTGATGCATGGGTTGGTGTGACTTTTATTGCAGGCGAAATCAAAAATCCAAAACGAAATGTTGGGCTAAGTTTGTTTCTTGGAACTTTTATAGTGACTATTATTTATGTCTTGACTAATTTGATGTATCTCGCAGTAATTCCTTTGGACGAAATTGCAACTGCAAAATCCGATAGAGTTGCCGTGGTGGCTTCCCAATATACTTTTGGAGACATGGGAACAATTATTATTGCAGTGATGATTATGATTTCGACATTTGCCTGCAATAATGGTGCAATAATGGCTGGAGCTAGGGTGTATTACACGATGGCAAAAGACGGTTTATTTTTGAAGAAAGCTGCAAGCCTTAATGAGGCGAGCGTTCCAGAATATGCTTTGTGGGTACAATGTATTTGGGCTTCGGCTTTGTGTTTGACTGGAAAATACGGTGATTTACTAGATTTCGTAATCATCATTGTATTGATATTTTACATATTGACAATTTATGGTATATTCATTCTTCGCAAGAAAATGCCAGATGCCGAAAGACCTTATAAGGCTTTTGGTTATCCTTTCTTACCGTTATTATACATTGTAATTGCTTCGGCAGTTTGTGTTTCCTTGTTGCTGACTAAATTCTCAACTTGTGGCTGGGGCGTTTTGATCATGCTAACGGGAATTCCAGTGTACTATTTGACCAAACCAAAAGAGTAGATTTCAGGTTTCAGGTTTGAGGTTAGGTTTTTTAGGTTGTGGATTTCAATTGCAGAAATTCTATTTTGATCTTACTACTAATCCTTTATAGAAATAAGAACGATTTTTAAGTTTGCATAGTTTGTTTGCGTATATTTGTTATGAAAAGCACCTGTTAAAAGGAGTGGTTGATAATGTACTATTTTAAACCTAATCTAAAAAACTGGTGAAATGAAATCAGATTCTTCTACAAAAACGACACCTGTTCTTGCTAAAGTTCCCGATGATGAGATAGAAACTACTTTGTCATCAAAAAAAACAAAACCTCTCGAAAAAAGTAATCCGTTTACTGTTGTTGCTATTGGCGCTTCGGCTGGAGGACTTGAGGCAATTACCGAATTGATACAAAATCTTTCGCCAACAACGGGTATGGCGTTTATTTTTGTACAGCATTTAAGTCCTGATCACAAGAGTATGCTTACTTCCATTTTGTCAAAAACTACCCAAATGCAAGTTCAGGATATTGATGATATGGAAAAAATGATTCCAAACAATGTATATGTCATCCCCTACAATAAAGGGATTGAAGTTACCGATGGTCATATCAAATTAATTCCCCGTTCGACTGGTGGCCCCGCTATTTCGATAGATATTCTCTTTTCTTCCTTGGCGGAGACACACAAAGAAAATGTTATTGGAGTAGTCTTATCGGGTTGTGCTCACGATGGAACTAATGGTTTGCGAGACATAAAACTAGCGGGTGGAGTGACTTTTGCCCAAGATGATTCAGCAAGATTTGGTAGTATGCCTAATTCCGCTATTGCTGATGGTATTGTGGATTACATTATGTCGCCTGCCGAAATTGGGATTGAATTGACTCGAATGTGCAAAAATCCTTTGGAAATTAGAGAAACAACTAAAAAAGCTTTAGCAATAGATTTTGATTTTAATAATCCTGATTTAAAAAATATTGTCCAGTTTTTGCATCACAAAAAAAATGTTGATTTTAGTCATTATAAAATGAATACTATCAATAGGCGAATACAACGAAGAATGCTTATTAATAAGACAAGAACTTTAAAACAATACAGCGAATTACTGTTAACTGATGCGAAAGAATCGGATTTACTATACCAAGATTTACTGATTAACGTCACTTCTTTTTTTAGAGATACCGATGCTTTTTTACTTTTGAAAAGCACTATTTTACCTCAATTATTAAAAGCTAAAGAGGCAGGAGAAACATTCCGTATCTGGGTTGCAGCTTGCGCAACGGGTGAGGAGGTATATTCCATCGCCATGCTTTTATTTGAAATTAAAGAAGAAAATAAACTAGACATTTCTTTTCAGATTTTTGCCTCGGACTTAAGCGTACTGGCTATCAACAATGCTCGAATAGGAGAATATACTTCCACACAAGTTGCTAAAGTGAGTCCAGAAAGGTTGGAAAGGTTTTTTACAAAATCAAAAAATAAATATCGTGTTGTAAAATTGCTGCGAGATGTCTGCGTTTTTGCGCACCATAATATTTTAAACGACCCTCCTTTTTCCCGAATGGATTTTATTAGTTGTAGAAATATGCTCATTTATTTGGACGTAACGGCACAGAAAAAAGCTATGGCTACTTTTCATTATGCATTGAATGATGGTGGATATTTAATGCTTGGTAAATCCGAAACCATTGGAACATCGGCTCAGTTTTTTACAACAATTGACAAAAAATATAAGTTTTATTCCCGAAAAAAAAATACTACACTTCGATCATTTCCAAATCTGAGTTCCTATAATTCCTATATAACTATGCCTGAAAATAATAGTAGTCCCAATTTACCTTTCAAAAAAACAACCCATTCTACTAATGGAAATCTTGGAAATGCGTTTGATGCAGTTTTACTAGAACACCACGTTCCAGCAAGTGTTGTTATTAATTATGATTTAGAAATTCTTCAATTTAGAGGAGCTACTTCATTGTATTTGCAACTTTCGCCAGGAAAAGCTAGTTTCAATATTTTGAAAATGGTGCATATCGAAATTACTTTTGAATTGCGCAATGCCATTCATAATGCTATTAAAACCAAACAAACCGTTCGGAAACTCGGAATAGAAATGAATAGGGATTATAATAACAATACGATTCAAATCGTAAATATCGAAGTTATTCCGCTTAAATTAGAAGGAGAAGAACCTATGTTAATCGTTATTTTTACCGGTCAACAAGAAATAGAATCCGATGAGGATCCAAAAAAAACAAAACAAAAAAACTCAATAGCCAAAGATCGTCGCATCAAGAAATTAGAAGAAGAATTAGCCTCTACTCGTGCCGATATGGGTTCTATAACCCACGATCAGGAAGCTGTAAATGAAGAATTGCAAAGTGCCAACGAAGAAATTGTTTCTAGTAATGAAGAATTGCAGAGCTTAAACGAGGAACTCGAAACCTCGAAAGAGGAAATCGAATCTACAAATGAAGAACTCACGACAAGAAATCATGAATTACAAGCCCGTTTTCAACAAGTCGAAGAGTTAAATAATTTTAATGAAACCTTACTATCAACAGTACACGAACCAGTTTTGATTTTGGATAAAGACATCAAAATTAAATCGGCTAATACATCTTTCTATAAAACATTTCAAGTAACCGAAGCCGAAAGTATTGGAAAATCATTATTCAAATTAGGTAATAATCAGTGGAATATTCCAAAACTCCGAGAATTATTAGAAGATATTGTTCCTAAAAACAATAGTTTTTATGATTATGAAGTAGCACATACTTTTCCAGAAATAGGTACAAAAGTCATGGTGCTGAATGCTCATAGAATCGTTCAGCAAAGTATAAACGAAGAATTAATTGTACTCACTATTGTTGATATTACGGAGGTGAGACGATTGTCTATTGAACTGCAAATACGTGAAAAAAAGGCTCTTGAAAAACAATTAGAAATTGAGAGGAAAGCCATTAAACTCGTCGAAGATAGTAACGAACGATATAATTTGATGCTGATGCAATCGCCTTTTGCTATTGCTATTTTGAAGGGAAAAGACATGATTGTTGAACTTGCTAATGATAGTATTAAACAATTTTGGGGAAAGGGAGATGCTGTTGAAGGCAAACCAATACTAGAAGTTTTACCTGAAATAAAAGACACTATTTTCCCCAAAAGACTCGATGAAGTTTACACCACAGGAATTCCGTTTAAAGGCTATGAACTTCTCGCGCCACTAATGCGCAAAGGTATTTTAGAAAGTAGCTATTTTAATTTTATTTACCAGCCTTACCTTGAAGCTGATAAATCTATTTCGGGAATTACCATTATTGCTTATGAAGTTACCGATCATCATAATGTAAAAGAAGAATTAATTGCTGCTAAAGGTATTGCGGAACATAAAACACTTATGGCTGAGGAGGCCTTAAAATTCAAGCAACAGTTTTTATCGAATATGAGTCACGAGATTCGGACCCCTATGAATTCGATAGTCGGGTTTACCAATGTAATATTAAAAACAGAATTAAACGTAAAACAAAAAGAATACATTGATGCCATAAAAAAATCAGGTGAATCCTTAATTATTTTAATAAATGATATTCTAGATCTAGCCAAAGTAGATTCAGGAAAAATGACATTTAGCCAAAATCCTTTTAATTTAGAAGAATCTATTTTGGATATATTTTGTTTGTTAAGTCCAAAATGTGAAGAAAAAAACATTGAATTCACCAAAGAATATGATGCTTCTATTCCCAAAACGGTGCTTGGTGATGCGATTCGTTTGCGACAAATAATGCTGAATTTAATTAGTAATGCCATAAAATTCACATCGCAAGGCAAAGTCAACATTAGTATTCGTGTTACCCATGAAGATGAAGAAAAATTAACGATAGAATTTATCGTAAGCGATACGGGTATTGGAATTCCTGAAAACAGGTTAAGTCATATTTTTTATAATTTTGAGCAGGCATCCGATGAAATTTCCAAAGAATACGGAGGAACAGGCCTAGGACTTTCTATTGTAAAACAGTTAGTAGAACTACAAGGAGGATCACTTTTTGTAAAAAGTAAAGTGGGCGAAGGGTCAACCTTTGGTTTCTTGATGAATTTTTCTAAAACAACAGAAACCCTGCCCGAAGAACCCGCTTTGATATTGAAGACAGGAAATGAATTAGAAAAAATAAAAGTGCTTGTTGCAGAAGACATTTCTTTAAATCAAATTCTAATAAAGTTGATTTTGAATGATTTTGGGTTTGAGTGCGAAATTGCCGATAACGGAAAAATTGTCCTAGAAAAATTAAAAGAATCCAACTACGACATTATTCTAATGGATTTGCAAATGCCTGAAATGAATGGTTTTGAAACAACGGATTATATAAGAAATACGCTGAATCTTCAAATTCCAATTATTGCACTTACAGCCGATGTTACCACTATCGATATTGAAAAATCTAAAAAAATTGGCATGAACGATTATATATCTAAACCCATTGATGAAGAACTTTTGTACAGTAAAATAATTAAACAAGTTCAAAAAATGAGTTGAGCCATTTTTTAAATCTAGTTTAATAGTATCTCAATATTTATAAATACTACCTTATTTTTTCCGTCTCGGCTCCCTCTCCTTTTTTTTCTCCCTCTCCTTTGGAGAGGGCTGGGGTGAGGACGGGTCGGGTTGAGGATTTTACCCGTGAACCGTTTCGCTTTTTCCGTAGTTAGTGATTAATTCGCCCTCAAAATCAATCCATTCCTGCCAACGTTTGTCCACATTTACCTTTTCGGAATATTTTCTAGCAAAACGAAGAAATGTAGTGTAATGACCCGCTTCGCTAATCATTAATTTTCTGTAAAATTCGGCTAATTCCTTGTCTTCAATGTTTTGAGACAATACTTTGAATCGCTCGCAACTTCTGGCTTCAATCATTGCCGAGAAAAGCAATCTGTCCACAAATGCATCGTTTCTGCTTCCATCTTTTTTCAAAAACTTGAAAAGTTCGTTTACGTAATGGTCTTTTCGTTCTCTGCCTAGTTTCAAACCGCGTTCCTTGATAATGTTGTGAACCATCTGAAAATGCTCGATTTCTTCTTTGGCAATTTCCAATAAATCAGTAACTAATTCCTCGTGTTCCGAATTATAAGTGATTATCGTAATAATATTTGTAGCTGCTTTTTGCTCACACCAAGCGTGATCAGTCAAGATTTCCTCGATGTTCGATTCTACAATGGTTACCCATCTTGGGTCAGTGGCTAATTTTAATCCTAACATTTTTTCTTCGTATGTAAATGAATCGCAAAAATACAGATTTTATTTGTGCAATAACAGATTGATTTTCGGATAATTTCCCTTATTTTGTATCGTAAAAAGTTATTTATGATTGCTAATCAGCACGTTTTAATTATTGGATTTGTCTTTCCAGAACCCAATTCTTCGGCAGCAGGAGGAAGGATGGTACAATTGATTTCTATTTTTAAGCAACAAGGTTTCAAAGTGATTTTTGCCAGTCCGGCAATGGATAGCGATTATATGGTTGACCTTAGTTCTCTTGGAGTTTCCAAAAAATCCATCGCTTTAAATTGTTCCAGCTTTGATGTTTTTGTAAAGGAATTGAATCCATCCATCGTTTTATTCGATCGTTTTATGATCGAAGAGCAATTTGGTTGGCGAGTTGCCGAAAATTGTCCTGATGCTTTGCGATTATTAGATACCGAAGATTTGCATTGTTTGCGTTTGGCACGCCAAAAAGCTTTCAAGGAAAACAGACCATTTTCAACAGACGATTTATTAGTTGAAGAAGTTGCTAAAAGAGAAATTGCCAGTATTTTGCGTTGTGATATTTCGTTGATGATTTCTGAATTTGAAATTGAATTGCTGCAAACTATTTTCAAAATCGACTCCAGTTTATTGTATTATTTGCCTTTGTTGTTGGAATCCATTGCATATTCAACTATCCAAAATCTGCCTTCATTTGAAGAACGAAATAATTTTATTTTCATTGGCAATTTTCTTCACGAACCCAATTGGAATGCCGTTCAATATCTAAAAGAAACGATTTGGCCACTCATTAGAAAACAAATGCCGGAAGCGGTTTTGCAAATTTATGGTGCTTATCCTTCTCAAAAAGTATTGCAATTACACCAACCAAAAGATGGTTTTCATATTATGGGTCGGGCCACAGTTGCCCAAGAAGTAGTCAAAAATGCCCGAGTAGTCTTAGCGCCTTTGCGTTTTGGAGCAGGAATAAAAGGAAAATTAGTCGAAGCAATGCAATGCGGAACGCCAAGCATAACCACAACTATTGGAGCCGAATCGATGTATGGCGATTTGCCTTGGAATGGAGTTATTACTGATGAATCTCAAGTCTTTGCTGATAAAGCAGTAGCATTGAATCAAGACAAAACCTTTTGGCTAAAAGCCCAAGAAAACGGTTTTAAAATTATTGAAAAGCGCTATTTGAAATCTTTATTTGAGGATGATTTTTTACAGCATATTTTAAAAGTACAAACCCATTTAAAACAGCACCGATTGCATAATTTTATGGGTGCACTATTGCAACATCATACTTTGACAAGTACGAAGTATATGTCGCGATGGATTGAGGAGAAGAATAGGAAAGGGTAGTAGGAAATTATTTGTCGAAATAATGTCCCATTGCAGCAATAACGAACACGGTTACAATCTCTTCTTTTACTTCGTAAATAAGTCGGTCTTTTTTGTTGATGCGTCTTGACCAAAGTCCTTTTAAATCAAATTTTAATTCTTCTGGCTGACCTTCACCAGTGTAAGGATGTTCTTTTAATTCGTTAAGAATTGTCAAAATCTTTTTTATTGTTGCGGCATTTCCTGCTTTTTTGTGTTTTGAAAAATCCTTTTCAGCTGTTGGATTGATAATTACTTGATACTTTCCCATAACTCCTCAGCAGAATTCATAACACGACCTTTTTCTTTTCTTACTTTATTTATTTTAGCTACAAATTCAGGATTATAGGGACTTTTGTCTTTATCGGCAACAAGTTCAATCTCGTTATTTTCTTCATAAAAAACTTTAGCAAGAGCTAAAAATGCTTTGCCCTTTTTGGTTCTCTCGTCTATTTTTAAAGTGATTGTTGTCATAAGAATAAGTATTACAAAACAAATATACAAAAAACGGATTTGTTTTTATTTCCAAAAAGAGAAACAAATTGTAAGCACGAAATTTAAAATTGAATTTCAAAATCGTTTTTTATAAACTTTAAAATAAACTATATTTGCTATAGAACTAAAACAAAAAATATAGTAAACAAATAGAAATATTAAATATAAGCGTTTTGCTTTAAAATCCCGTTCCTGAAAGGTCGAAATTTCAAATAGCACGGGGAAGTAAAAGTAGAAACGTCTGCGGTAAAGCGTGGGCGTTCCTTTTGCTTTGTGCTATCGGTATTCGACCACCGCAGGAGCAAGCATTGGGAATTAGCTCACGCCTCTTTTTACCCTAATATGGTCGCAAAACAATTTCAATACGAAATACAATCTTATCAAGAGGACTGCATCAATAATATAACAAGTCTTTTTGAAAATATCCATCAACATAATAAGTTTGGTGATATATTTTCTGAACATCACAAAACAAACAAGTATCATTTTCCTGTTACCGACAATCATAATATTGATGTAATGATGGAAACGGGAACTGGAAAAACGTTCACGTTTATCAAAACTATTTTTGAACTGAGCAAAAACTTTGGTTACAAGAAATTTATTGTTCTTATTCCAACAGTTCCAATTCGTGAAGGCACCAAAACAAACTTAGAAGACACAAAAGATTATTTTAAAAGTTTTTATGCCAACGAAAAAGAAAAGGAAATTGAAACTTTTGTTTACGAAGGAGGAAACCTTTCAGCTGTAAAACAATTTATTGGCACTTCGCATTTGTCGGTTTTAGTAATGACTCCAAGTTCGTTTAACAGCCGTGACAATATTCTAAA
>JAYVIK010000212.1:0-9476 GCA_043770265.1 Flavobacterium sp.
GTACTGCAATTATGTGGGAGAGTATGTCGTCGCCTTTCTTTAATCTGAAATCTGTTCAGATTCTTAAAAACCCTTCATCTAACGATGAGGGGTTTTTTGCTTTTATTTTTAGAAATAGTAAGATAAAATTTAGCTCGAACAGACTAGTATGCTCATCTGCGAAGATGGTACTGCAATTATAACAGTATTTTAACTTATCGGCTGCAGCTTGGGTTAAAAAGCGAAACAAAGTTTCGCTTATGCATCTAAAATTGGATAGATTGGCGAAACTCCCTCTACGTCAACTTCATCAAAATTAACAATTGTTTATATGATATGTTTTGTTTACATTTGTTTTTAGCAGTGCATACCCTATTGTACCCTATCTTTTTTAAACCTATAATCCTGGATATTATGACCGAACCAGAAGCCACAGCCCTCATTACAGCCTTACAGCAAGAGTTGGCACTTTATGATTCTGCTTTTGATGCTACTAGTTGCGGAATTACCATATCTGACGCACGGTTGCCCGATATGCCCCTGATTTTTGTGAATGCGTCTTTCATAAGCATGAGCGGCTATTCATTGGAAGAAATCATCGGTAAAAATTGTCGGTTTTTGCAAGGTGACGATCGCAATCAAGAAGGCCGATATAGTATTCGCCAGGCGATAAATGAAGGAACGCACTGCCAAGTATTGCTAAAGAATTACCGTAAAGACGGCAGCTATTTCTGGAATGATTTGATTATCTCGCCAATTTACAATGAATCTGGCGTAGTAACCCATTTCATCGGGGTGCAAAATGATGTTACCGACCTTGAGGATGCTCGACGCGAAACTGCCATGAAGCAAGTGGAACTCGAAAAAACATTAGATACACTTCAGGAGACCCAAACTATGCTTGTTCATTCGGAGAAAATGAATGCATTAGGGCAAATGGTGGCTGGTGTGGCACACGAAATTAACAATCCTGTGGCGTTTGTGTCGAGCAACATGCATGCACTTAAACAGATGGCTAACGACTTGAAGTTGGCATTTGAACAATTGAAGTCTGCGGTAGATAGATCTGCCAATGAGGAACTGATTGCCCTTGCAGCTCAACTTAATAAAGAAGCGGATATTGATTTTATTTCGGAAGACCTCAACGATTTGATTGATAGTTCGGCTACAGGACTTAAGCGGGTAAAGGATATTGTGGCTAATTTGCGTAACTTTTCCCGCCTTGATGAAGCCGAAGTAAAGGTTACTGCTATAAAAGAGTGTGTGGAAAGTACACTAGAAATTGCGAGTTCAGTCATTAAAGACAAGCTGTCTGTGCACTTGCAGTTGGACGATATAGCACCTATTAAATGCCGACCGTCCGAGCTAAACCAAGTTTTTTTGAACCTGATTATGAATGCGGCGTATGCAGCAACCCCCAATGGCATCCTTACCATTAAAGGAATAGATACCGCCGAAACCCTGACGTTGACGTTTACAGACAATGGCTCTGGGATGGATGAAGCCACCCGTGAGAAAGTGTTCAATCCGTTTTTTACCACCAAGCCAGTTGGCGACGGTACAGGTTTAGGACTATCAATAGCTTATAAAATTATTACCAATGGACACGACGGCACCATTAGTGTTGATAGCCACCTTGGTAAGGGTACTACGTTTACCATTATTCTTCCCCGAAAAAACCAAACTTTATGAATACACCTACTGCCGAAATGAATGTAACCGATGTAATCAGTCATAACCTGCTAGTGATTGACGATGAACCGTCGATTTTAAGTGCGTTGAAACGACAGTTTAGAAGAAACTATCAAGTGTACATTGCCAATAGTGCCGAGGAAGGATTAGAGCTGATGAAAACCTACGAGATACAAGTTATCATTTCTGACCAACGAATGCCAGGCATGAATGGCACTGCATTTTTTGATCAAGTAAAGACAAACTATCCGTATGCCATTAGACTACTACTTACTGGTTATGCCGATATACAAGCGGTAATTGAGGCTATTAATGATGGTAATATCTACCGATACATTACCAAACCGTGGGATCCTGCCGAGTTGGACACCATTGTACGAGGTGCGTTCGAGCGGCATGACCTCATTGTAAGAAATGAAGAACTTATGGCAAAATTACAGCAGGCCAACGTAGATTTGGAAAGTAAGGTTCAGAGCCGTACTGCACAATTGGTCGAGCTTAATAAAGATAAAGACCGCTTGATTGGCATAGTAGCTCATGATTTAAGAGGCCCAATTGGTAATATTAAAATGTGTCATGATTTGATTTGTAAAAATCTTACCAATACCACTATGCAAAGTAAACTTCTGGGAATGATAGACGAGATAACAGAAAAAGCACTAGTTCTGATAGACGATTTGCTCGATGTTTCGGCAATTGAGACTGGGCTATTGGTGTTAGATAAAACAGCCGTGGCACTAGAACCTTTTCTGGATAAAATAATTCGCTTTAATCGCCTTGCGGCAGATAAGAAAAATATTCTTTTGGAACTGGACTATCAAGGTCCCGAGACTGGAACTTTTGATAGGCAACGCATCGAGCAGGTAGTAGACAATCTTTTGGGTAACGCTTTTAAATATTCGCACAAAAATACCTCCGTAAAATTGGCTGTCGAAATGTCTGAAGGTCTTTTGCACTTTAAGATATTTGACAAGGGTCAAGGCATTCGCAAAGACGATATGAACAAACTTTTTGCCGCATTCCAGAAAACCAGCACCCGACCTACTAATTCTGAACACAGTAATGGCTTGGGATTATCTATTTGCAAACGCATTGTGGAGCTTCACGGCGGAACGATTCACGCCGAAAGCGTTTTTGGCGAAGGCTCTTGCTTCAGCTTTTCGTTGCCTACTGTTGCTATTGCTAAATAAAAGTTGCATTTGCCAAAAGGGCCAATTTACTAAAGAACTTTTAGCGGCTATGTTTAGTTATTAATAATGGATTTGATCGTATACTTGTGAGGTGTTTCTCGTTGGAAAAACAAACTTTGAATGATTTTGGTTTTACAATCCTCTTGTTCAATCCAGATCGCTCGAATATATAAAATAGTTCTTGTGAGGGCAGCGCGGATTTACCTCGTCTGTTCGCTATCGCTCGGGTGCAATCCATATCCTGCTATAGGAGAAGACCTTATCAGAAACCGTAATAGAAACCCTGCTCCGCGATTTAGATAGTTTTAAGAACGTTTTCTTTTGATTGATCACTTCAGACAGCTAGGGTTCTTTTCTTGTATGAATAATAAAAAACAAAATTTTATTTTTTGTTTTGATGTCCAATTAGCAATTTGTTTAAAGCCTTTTAAATCATTGCTAAAATGTGTGTGAATTACGGTTGTTCGTAAGTTAAGATCTAGTGTTAATTTTAAAATATCGATTTTTGTTTTTTTTTGTTAATTTTTGTTAATTTTTTAATTTTTTTTATATATTTTTATAGTATAATTAATTAACTTGCTTTTCGGCTCCTTTAACAGCTATAAAAACCCATCATTCTAAGTAGTACTGGCAAGTAAGAAAGCACAAGCGATCCATGTGCAGCTTTCAGGTTTCAACCTTACAAAAGGTTTTTTTCACCCCTTTCTTCTTTGGAAAATTAATAAATTGTTTCTCAATGGAAACTAAAGGAAAAAAGTTAGCTGCTATTTCAAACCGTAGTATATCAGGTATAAAAAAATATATCATTACTACAAAACTATTACTAGTTGGGCACATAAGTTTTACGAAGTTTAAACATCTTTTTCAATTATAAATTATTTATTATCAAAGCTTTATATTTTAATACATTAACTTAAAAATTAAAAAAATGATACAAGATGTTATTAAAAGAAACAATGTAACTGTTCATGGTGAAGGTACACAGGTTATGTTGATGGCGCATGGTTATGGTTGCGACAAAAATATGTGGAGATTTATTACACCTGCCTTTAGTAGCAAGTATAAAATTGTCCTTTTTGACCATGTAGGTTCGGGAAAATCAGACATTTCGGCTTATGACTACGAAAAATACGCGTCTTTGCAAGGCTATGCAGATGATATTATAGAAATTTGCGAAAGTCTTAACCTTAAAAATGTCATTTTTATAGGACATTCAGTAGCGTCGATGATGGGGCTATTGGCAGCTAATAAGGCACCGCACTTATTTGATACATTGATTATGGTATGTCCATCACCACGATATATTAATGATGAAATTTATCATGGTGGTTTTGACGAGGCAGATATAAATGAATTATTGGAATCTTTGGACAGCAATTATTTAGGTTGGTCCAGTGCCATTACCCCCGTAATTATGGGTAATGCCGATAAACCTGAGTTGAGAGAAGAATTAGCAAATAGTTTTTGTCAAAACAATCCTGAAATTGCAAAACATTTTGCTAATGTTACGTTTTTAGGAGATCATCGTAAGGATTTGTCAAAATTGACCACAAGAACTCTTGTTTTACAATGTACCTCTGATGTAATAGCACCCGGAGCCGTGGGAAAATATGTGAATGAACACATACAAAATAGCACAATTGCTTTTATGGCGGCTACAGGTCATTGTCCACACATGAGTGCGCCAGATGAAACAGTGGAATTGGTGACTAAATTTTTAGCAAATATTTAGATGATTAAACCTAATTTAAAAATATCCGACTTTCCAAAAGCTATTCGACAGTTATTTTTAGTTACTAAAACGATATTATAAATGACAGAAATAACAGATTTTAATTTTGCAGAAGATGATTTTACAGCAGCTAATTTAGTCAAACTCGAACTCATAAAATCGGAGAAAGAATTAGATTTAAATAACTTAGCTGAGCTTTTAAATCAAGTTGTTGCTAAAAAAGTGGCAAAAATAAGTCAAGAAAAAGATGAATTTTATGACAAACAGTTAGCATCAAAAGAACTAGCATCAAAAGAATTAGAGTTAGAAACATTTTATAATCAGTCTCCTTGTGGTTATTTTTCAACGGATGGTAATGGAATTATTACCAAAATCAATAATACTTTATTAGTTTGGCTTGGGTATTCAAAAGAAGACATTATTGGCAAAGTTACTTGGCAGAGTTTGTTGAGTGTGGGTGGTAAAATGTACTTTGAAACACATTATTCTCCTTTGTTACAGATGCAAGGTTTTGTTCAAGAAATCAGTTTTGAAATGGTTAAGAAAGATAATAGTCGTCTGCCTATCTTAATCAACACGAAACAAATAAGAGACGAAAATGGGAATGTGCAGGTAAATTATTCCACGGTTTTTGAAGTAAGTCAACGCAAATCTTATGAAAATGAGTTGCTCATAGCAAAAAGAACTGCTGAAGATCAAAATAAATTGATTCATGAAACAAACGAAAAGTTACTGGTAAGTGAAGAAGAATTAAAAAGTACGATAGAAGAAATCGAAAGATTAAATGAAAATTTAAATGAATTAGTTGAATATACTTTTAAAAATGCTTCTATACCTATTTACTTTGTATCAGAAGATGCGAGCATATATGATTTCAACGACATTACAGCTGAAAATTTAGGTTACACAAGCAAAGAATTTCATAAGTTAAAAATTTATGATTTAGATATAAATTATGACGAAAAAAAGTGGGCAAGTGAATGGGCTCAATTGAAAGCAAAGAAAAAGATAACCATAGAAACGCAACAAAAAAAGAAGGATGGTACCCTTATAGACGTAATCATTACAGCTAACTATGTAAAATATGGCGACTTAGAATTGAGATGTAGCTTTGTGCTAGATATTACCGAAAAGAAAAAGCTAGAAAATGAATTAAAATTGATAGATTTTACGTTCAATAATTCTGCAATGCCAATATTTCTGGTAAAAGAAGATTCTAGTATTTACAATATAAATGAAGCGGCAGCTAAAGGTTTGGCGTACAGCCAAGAGGAATTAAAGGGTAAAAAGATAATTGAACTAGATGATAACTTTGATGAAGAACAATGGGCGCTTCATTGGGCAGATGTAAAAGCCAATGGGAGTAAAACGATAGAAACCAACCCTACTAAAAAAGACGGAACGATAAGCGATCTTATTATCAATATAAATTACTTGAAACATGGGGATTTAGAATTGCTTTGTTCTTATGCAATTGACATTACAGAAAAGAAAAAATTAGAGCAACAACTGAATTTATTAGATTATTCTTATAAACACACAGATAGTGCGATGTTCTTTTTGGATAGGGATGGTTTGTACATTGACAACAACCAAGCAACTGCCAATTTGTTGGGCTATAGCTATGAAGAGTTTAGGGGCAAAACAGCAATGGATATAAACCCACTGCTTACCAAAGAATCTTGGGTAAAACGTTGGGAAGAGTTGAAACGTACTCCATATCAAAATTTTGATGTAAAATTGAAAAGAAAGGATGGAACTTTTATAGATGTTGCGGTAACCACAAATATTATAGAACTAAATGACAAAATTGTAAACTTTGGGTTTTACAGAGACATTACTGAAAAGAAAAAGCTAGAAGACAACTTAAAACTCTCTGCATTTACAATAGATAACGCTGCTTGGGGTTTAGCGTATATTAAAGCGGATGGTACTATTCATAATTGTAACCTAGCATTTGCAAAATTGTACGGGAATACTAGTGTGGAAGAGGTGATGACCAAAACAGCATTTGACTTTGGCAGCGCCTATACAACTGATACTTGGAAACAGTATTGGGATGAGTTGAAACAAAAAAAGAATTTACACTATATTGTCAAAAGAACTAAAAAAGATGGAACCATAGTAGATATGGAAATTAATGCAAACATGATACAATTTGGTGATTTGGAACTTAATTGTGTTTATGTAAATGACGTAACCGAAAAAAAGAAAGGAGAAGAAAGACTAAAACTATCAGACTATATTATTCAGAAAGCCACAGCTGCCATATATCTTTTAAAGCTAGATGGATCAATTTATGATTTTAATGAAGCCGCTTATACCATGCTTGGTTATACCAAAGAGGAGTTTGCAATGCTTAGTCAAATGGATCTAGACCATCAGATAAATCCAGCAATTATCGCAGAAAGGTTTGAAGTATTAAGAAGAACAGGTCACCTAAATTTTCAAGCTAAGATGGTTAAAAAGGGTGGAGCGTTGATAGATGTGGAAAAAACATCCACCTTTATTGTTTATGATGGATTGGAATTGAAATGTTCATTTATAACTGAAATAACAGAAATAAAAAAAGCACAATCTGAAATTTATTCTGTAAATGAATTGTTACAACGCCAAACCAACCGTTTGCTATTGGCAACAAAAAGTGCAAAATTAGGAATTTGGGATTGGGATTTAGAAAATGATTCTATTTTTTGGGATGAAGGAATGTATGAATTATATGGAATAACTGCAAATGAATTTAAAACACTTAAAGAAGGATGGATAGCTAGATTGCATGAAGAAGATCGAGCAAAAATACTTACTGAGATGCAGCTAAACCTTAAAAACAAGAACGAATTCAATTCCGAATTCAGGATTGTATGGAGAGATTCATCTATCCGTTATATTGGGACTAGTGGGTTTATTGAAAGGGTAGATGGTAAGGCAAAACGAATTATTGGGGTCAGTTGGGATGTTACCATGGAGAAGGAAGCGGCATTAGAAAAGGAAACGTTACTAAAAGAATTGGTTGCCAACAACCTTGAGCTAAAACAGTTTACCTACATAACCTCACATAATTTAAGAGCGCCATTAACTAATCTTGTTTCTATTTGCGATATTATTCAACCCGAAACTGGTATAGATGAATTTACAATGCAGCTTATAGAAGGCTTTAAAACATCTACTTATAATTTAAATGAAACCTTAAACGATTTAATTGAGGTTTTGATAATAAAAGAGAATAGAAGCATACACAAAGATCTATTAACCTTTGAAGAAATATTTAAAAAAATAACTGAGTCACTTTCAATGTCATTACTAGAAAAAAAGGTAATAATAAACGCAGACTTCTCTGTTGCGCATTCCGTAGTTTTTGTCAATGAATATTTGGAAAGTGTATTTTTAAATCTATTAACCAACGCTATAAAGTACCGTCATCCAGATAGAGACCCTATCATCACTATAAGAACAAGCAGAGAACCCGATGGTGATACCAAGCTTACTTTTACTGACAATGGAATTGGTATAAATATGGCCTTAGCAAAAGATAAAATATTTGGTCTTTACAAAAGGTTTCATAACAATTCAGATAGCAAAGGAATTGGTCTATACCTTATACATTCGCAAATAACTACGCTTGGCGGTAAAATAGAGGTAGAAAGCGAAGAGAATATTGGTACAACTTTTACAATAACGTTTAAATAATTAATTATGATTAATACAGTTTTATCCATAGAAGATGATAAAGTAACTCAATTGTTAAATAAATTTCACTTAAATGCTAATAAATTTTGTACTAACATAATTGTAGCGTATAATGGTCTGGAAGCAATAGATTTTTTTAAGAAACTAGATAGTGGGGAAGTATCCATGGAAAGTTTTCCGGAAATAATCTTTCTAGATTTAAATATGCCAGTGATGGATGGTTGGGATTTTTTTAAAACTTTTAAAAGAGATTTTGTGCAATTTGAAGAGAAAACAAAGATTTTTATTCTTTCCTCAAGCATAAACCCTGCAGATATTGAAAGAGCTAAAAATGAAAAGAGTATTGTGGCTTTTTTGGATAAACCATTGAATGCTAGTAACCTAAAAAAGGTGATAAATTTATTAGGTCTAAATGAGCATATTTAAATTATTAATTTAGGTGGCAAAATAAAAGTAGAGAGTACCTTAGATTTTAAAAACAACTTCTACGATTACCATAGAATTATAAAATGATTGCTGGAATTGAGTGAATTGTAGTAATAGTGAAAAAAAATAGTACCATACAGCATTATAAATTAGCAACGGTTTTCGGCATACAATTTCAATTAAAGCAATTATTTTAAACTAAATTAGTAATTCTATAAAGTTTATCAGGCAAGATCTAGCGCCTGTAATTAGTATTTCAGGTAAAAAGGTGAACAGTGAAAATTTAAATTTTGCATCGCAAAAATTTTATAAAATTATTGTAAATGATAATTGGATAGGTTTTAATGCAGCCTATTAAGAAAAGGTATTTAAAATATTTCAATGCTTACACAGTCAAACTGAATTTATGGGTACTGGTATTGGGTTATCAATCTGCAAAAAAAATAGTAGAACTTCACGACGTTACATTGACGCTCTAGCAAAAGAGGGAGACGGCACAATTTTTTCTGTTTACTTACCTGTAGAACATTTAACAAAAAAACAAAAAAACATCAGCTAAAAGCTAATATTAAGAAGGTTTTCTGGCTCACATAAAAAAGTTGGGTATAAGTTATAAATTTGCATAAAAAAGCAAATGGATTTTTCTATATTTTCTTCGTTTCTACCTCAAGGACTATTATCTCATTTTGATATTGTTGATTTCAAGGAATTGAGTAATTTACAAACTAAGAAGGACTGTTTGTATATTTATTTAGACTAGAAAAACATTC
>JAYVIK010000213.1:0-9414 GCA_043770265.1 Flavobacterium sp.
AAAATTAGTGCAATTCAATTTTAAATTTGATAAAAATTAGTGATAATTTGTGTAATTCGTGGCTAAGTTTTTTTTCTTTTTTTAAAAGCGAATGCCCTGGTGTAATTAGTAAATATCCCATTTCTAAAAGCTAATCCCCTATCTTTGCCACTTTACCACAATTTATGAGCTTCACACTTCTTTCCTCTCCTTTACAAGGATTTACCGATTTTCGTTTTCGAAATGCCCAAAACAAAATTTTTGGAGGAATCGACACTTTTTATTCGCCTTACATTCGCTTAAACGGAAAACTGGAAATAAAACCTTCATACCATCGCGATTTATTACCCGAAAACAATTCAGATTTAGAAGTAATTCCGCAAGTAATTACGAACGATGCCGAGGAATTTTTATTTGTAGCAAAATATGTTCGGGAGTTGGGATACAAAGAATTGAACTGGAATTTGGGTTGTCCGTATCCAATGGTAACCAAGTCTGGAATGGGTTCTGGATTGATTAAAAACACAGAACAAATCAATCATATTCTCGACAGAGCGCATTCGGAATCGGATATTCTTGTTTCGATGAAAATGCGTTTGGGTTATGAAACCGCTGAAGAAATTCTGGATGTTTTACCTATTTTAGACAAATACCCACTAAAAAACATTGCCATTCACGCCCGCATTGGCAAACAATTGTACAAAGGTGGCGTCAATTTGGATGCTTTTCAACTTTGTGTCGATAATACCAAACACAAACTATATTACAACGGCGATATCACGTCCGTGAAAAGATTTCACGAGATGCAAGAACGCTTCCCTACAATAGACCACTGGATGATTGGTCGTGGATTAATTTCCAATCCTTTTTTGCCGAGTATGATACGAAGTAATACTGCGGAATATCCCAAAAATAAAATGGAATTGTTCCGTGAATTTCACGATATTTTGTATGCTATTTACAGCGAATCTTTATCGGGACAAACCCATATTTTATTGAAGATGTATCATTTATGGGAATATTTTTCGGTTACTTTTTCTAACCCGCACAAAGTTTTGAAACAAATTAAAAAAGCGCAGAGTATCCGAAACTATGAAGCGGCTGTAGATGCTATTTTCAAGAATGAGAAAATTTAGTTTGCAGAAAAGGGACACTCATTAGACGGATTGCCATAGCAAAAAACCGATGAAAACGGATTTAAAAGGGTTGAGTTTGTTCATTTCGACGAAGCAGAAATCACATAACGAGAGCAACTAATGAGATTTCTCCTTCGTGAAAATGACAAAAATAGCAAAAAAAAGAGTTCGCAATGCAAACTCTTTATTAACTGATCACTAAAAACTGATTACTGAATACTACTCTTTAACCCAATTAACAATTTCAGCATCTTTTGGTGAAGTTCTTGGAGAAATAACTTTTTCCAACTCTCCTTTTTCGTTTAAAAGATATTTTTGGAAATTCCATCCTACTTCTGAGTCTTCTAAACCGTTTTTAGATTTTTGAGTAAGAAATTGATAAACAGCACACATATCGCCTCCTTTTACTGAAACTTTGTCCATCATCGGGAAAGTCACACCATAATTCAATTGGCAAAAAGTGGCAATTTCTGCATTGGTTCCGGGTTCTTGACCCGCAAAATTATTGGCTGGAAAGCCGACAATAACGAAACCTTTTGAAGCATATTCTTTGTACAAAGCTTCTAATTCTTTGTACTGTGGGGTCAATCCACATTTAGATGCGGTGTTGACAATCATTATTTTCTTTCCTTTCAAAGAAGAAAAATCGAATGTTTTCCCTGATAAATCTTTTACTTTGAATTGATAAATGGTTTGTTTTTCCATAGTTGCTTCTTTTTTTGCTGGTTTGTTTTGGCCTTGACAATTCCAAAAAAGGAATACCCCACAAACAATAATTAGTATTTTTTTCATTTGATTAAATTTTTTATAAAAATAGTTAAATTGATTTTCCAAATACTAAAACGATTCCTAAAGTTTTTATAATATTAAAAAAAGCCCCGTGATTTAAAACCACAGAGCTTTCCAAAAAAAAAACAGTGACTCCAACTATCAAATGAAGTCGCTGTTTTCAAACAAAAAAAACAAATCATATTAGAATCTATAACTCAGATTTCCTTTTAAAAAGAAAGGAATTCCAGGAGTGAAATGAATTTCTTCGACACTTTGGGATTCGTTTTTCAGTCGAGATTCCGTGGCAAATTGCGTTTCATTCCATTGGGTATTGAAAATATTTTCAGCTGATATTCCAAAAGTGATGTTGCCAAATTCATAATTCAAATTAATATCCGAAACAATATACCCTTTTGCCACAATCGAATTATCTTCGTTTGCTGGACGTGATTTCAAATAGCGATAATGAAATCCTCCTGAAAACCCTTTGTATCTAGCAGTATTCAATCCCGCAGTTGCTGTAAAATCGGGAGCTAATGGAATATAATTTTCTCCTTGTGGCGCATCAATACTTCTGGAATAAGTATAATTTAAATCGGTATCGAAAAACAAATAATCGGATACTTGATAGCGCAATCCAAAATCGATTCCCATTCTTTTGGTTCGACCTGATATTTTTACGGTTGCAGCATCGCCTACATAAACCAATTCTTCTTGCAACTGCAAATACCAAACCGCCGCATTGATAACCAATCGTGGAAAGGGTTTGAAAATGGTACCCAAATCTGTTCCAATAGCTGTGGGTAGAATTTGCTTTCCAATATTGGCTACCACAACTCTAGCATCATTGGAATGGAAACCCAATCCTGATTTTAAGACCAACTGAAAATTAGCATTCTGCGAATAAATAAAATTCAGTTTAGGCGAAAATTTGACCTTATTTTCTGTTTTTGTATCATAAGTAGCAGCTAATTTATCCTGATAATTAAATTTGAAATAATCCATTCGAATGGCTGGATTTATTTTCAGTTTGCCAAGTTCAAATTCTGCATTCAAATATGAAAATATATTAGTTTGGTCGATATCGCCTAACTTTAATCTGTCTAATGTTGTACTTCTATTCAGGGTATGCGACAATTCGGTATCGGTTGTTTCATCGGCTCGAAAGCCAAATCCCAATTGAAACAAAGCGTTGGTTTCATTAAATATTGCCTTTCTATTGATTTCGGAATTTAAGCCATAAATATTTCTATTTTCCTTCTGGCGAATTTGGTCACCGTTGATTGGATCTTCCAAGAAAAAAGTAAAATTAGAATACAATTCAAACTGGTAATTCGAGTAAAAAACATTCGATTTTATAAAAGTGTTCTCGTCAATAGGCTTTGTGTACGCCACATTAAAATTAGTTCTAGAAGTTTTCCCGCCCTCAGTTTCATCGACTGAACCAAATCTCGACATAGTCCCGTTATCAATTAATCGCTGTGGAATTTGACCTGAAGCATCCCATTTACTACTAAACCGAGATGCAATTATAGTAAACTTGCTCTTATCACTCAAAACACTAGTATATTTTCCAAACAAATTGATTCTTTTAAAATTTTGTGGCGAATCGAAGGGACCGTCAGTCAGGACATATTCTGTTGCGAAATAGGCCTTTTGATTCTTTTTATTTTCCAATAAATTAAAAATCCCAACGGTTCGAAACGTATCAAATTGACCCACTTCTACACTGATCATACTTTTGTTAACAGCTTCCTTAGTTTGAAAATCAACATAGCCCGCTGTGGCAAAATCGCCTTTGTTTGCGTAATAGGTTCCTTTGCCAAAATCTATTTTCTCGATGGTTTCTGGTATCACAAAATGCAAATCGGCATAGCCTTGTCCGTGAGCGTGAGAGACCATATTTACTGGCATTCCATCAACGTTAATCGCTATATCCGTTCCGTGATCGATGTCAAATCCCCGAAGAAAAATTTGTTCTGCCTTTCCTCCTCCTGCGTGTTGGCCTATAAATAATCCAGGTACTTTTCGCAATATTTCCTGCGAAGAATTTACGGGAGCAGTTAGCAAATCAATTTTCGAAATAGCATTCATAGCATTTAATTTGGGTTGAATGATAACTTGTTCCAAACCATAAACATCATTTTCTAAAACAAATAAAGCGTCGTCAGTTTTCAAAGTGAAATTTGCTTTTTTAAATCCCAATGCCGAAATTTCAATTACATCATCTGGATTTGTTTTGTCGATACTAAAACTTCCAAACTCGTTAGAATGTGCGTGACTTTGAGAGTTACTATTTACGATATAAGCATTTTCAATGACATTTCCTGATGCCTCTTTTACAGTGCCTTTTTGAATTTGTCCGTAACCTGAAAATATCGTTAATGAAAAACACAGTATTAAAATTATCTTCATTACAATCTGCTTATTTTTTGCTCCAAATTTGGACCCAATTCATACATACTATTTAATAATTCAGCTTTGATAGGAACTATTTTAGACGCTTTATTATTGGCTTTGTAAATTGTTGCCAAATGGTAATTCAACTTGGGTTCGAATGATTTTCCAACCACATATTTTTCAGCTATTTCTAATGCTTTTTTGGAATCTCCCAGATTATAATACGACCAAGCCAACAAATCATACGAATCTGGAGTGGGTCTGTGAGCGATCTCTATTTTGGCAATTTCTAAAGCTTTTGTAGCGGTATCTTTATCATCAGCATAAATTAAGGCATTGTATTTATTGTACATTGCTCCATAATTAATCGAATCCAACATTTGAAAATAAGCGGTTAAATTTTCATTTTTAGCAACTGTATCTTTTTCAAATTCTGCAATTTGTGCTTTTAGCAAATAAAAATCAGGCGTGTGATGTCTTTTTGAAATATTGTCAATAATTCTGTTTGCTTCAACTGTATTTCGTTCGTGCGAAAACGCAATCCAAGCAATTCCTTTCAAGGCGTACGAATTATTGGGTTCCAATTCCAGGGTTTTTAAATAATAATCGTATGACTTTTGAATATTTCCAGCGTGACCATTCAAGTCTCCTAGATTGGAAAAAGTCCAAATTTTCAAAGCTTTGTTTTCATTTAAAATAGCAACCTCTTTGGCTTTTTCCATCAATGAAATGGCTGTTTTTAAATCGCCCAAATGATCATTCCATTTTGAAACTCGAATGAGATAATCAAAATCAGAAGTATCATTTAGATATTTTAAATTTTTCTCGGCATCGGTATAATTTCCCAATTCCATATTGACATCAAAAAGCAATTTTTGAGTTTCTTTCATTCCTTCGCCAATGGCTAATGCTTTGTTTGCCAATACTAAAGCTTCTTTAAAACGATGTTGTGAAATATAATTTCTTCCTAAGGAACGAATGGTTCCTACCACAGAATAGTTATAGGCTTCGTTCGATTTGACTAATAATTCCTCAGCTTTATACAAGTATTTTACCTCTCCAGTGTTTTCAAAAAGCTTAGAATAATTAGACGCTAGAATACTCAAATAACTAATTTGATTGGGAGCAGCATCGAATTTCTTTTGCCAAAAATCAATTTCGCTTTCAACAAATTTTTTCGATTTATTGTCCTTTATGTCTAAATACTTTTGGTAATCTTTTTGAGAAGTAACTGTATTTGATTTTTGATTACAACTTAGCAATACAAGAGTTGCCAGCAGTAAAGTTGATAGTATTTTGATAGTTCTCATTTTTTTGTTTTCTCATTTTTTTGTGGGTTAAAAATCAGGGCGTTAATTATATAACGCCCTGAGTTCTATTTTTATCTTACCAAGCCGCAGCCAAGTAAGGAAATGAAGCTATAAAAGCTTTGTCGTTTGCACCAACATTATCTTTTGTCAAACCAGGGTTTGAAGTACCAGCTGAACCTCCGAAGATTAATAGCAATTCCACATCAATGACATCATCGGCAAGTGCGCGACCTGTTAAAACATTTGCTCCATCAAAAAATGTTGTTTTTCCTGTTGTTTTGACATTTAAAACATCGGTTGCCAATACTCCTGAGAAAACGTCTGCATTATGACCCAAAGCATTCGTGGTGTATCCTGCATTTAAAGCTAACAATCTAGATTTAAATACCGAATTATAAGTAGCTCCCATAGCCGAAGGAACCGTACTATTAAAGGCATCCTTTGGTGCGCCAGCTCCAACAAATACTGTGTTTATTGCTGGTCTAGCCATTTGGTCTTGCATAACATAAGTTCCTGAAAAATCTAAGCTTGCAGCTGGAGTATCATTATTATCGCAACTTACTAGTAAAGTAGCCGCAAAAAGTAAAGACATTGTTACTATTGAAATTTTATTTGTTTTCATTTTGTACTTTTTTAAAATTAAATTATTATTTTTTCTTAGTTTCTGCCCATACATTAATAGTTGCAGCGTTGCCTAGTAAAGATTTTGGTACTTCAATAATAGTAGCCAAAACGTTTGTACCCGCAAAAGTGTCAGTTCCTGGACTGTTAAAACCTGTTGCTGTACCGCCCAAAATAGCTTTGAATTGTCCTAAATCAAAGAAAAACGGATCGTCTCTTGGTCCGGCAAAGAACTTCATTCCGTTTGCAGTTCCAATTACTGGAGCAGCTCCGTATTGCGAAATGTCAACACTTCCTGCCATCGAACCTGTTTTTACCATACTGGTCGCTCCTGTAGTTCCTGGCGCAACTGGGCCAAAGAAATACATTTTACTACCTCTTTTGATGGCCTGAATAACTAAATCTTCCACATTGTCGCCTGTATTGTCAATGTTGATTTCCAGCATTACATTTTCATTAAATGCAGCTGTGGCAGTTGCGGTTGGCGATAGCAACCCTTGTGTGTTTACCACAAATACCATGTTGTTTGTGTCCTGCCCTTGAAAAGCATACACATCTGTAATGTCCGAAGCATTACCCGTTACAGCTGGAGCATCTGCGTGATCCGCTGCCATAAAAACTAGACCTGAAATCGCTACCAGCGACAGACCTAAAACCATTCTTGTTTTTTTCATTTGTTTGAAATTAAATTGTTATTGAATGGATTTACGAGAATGGATTCGATTTGGATTTAAAAAAAGTAAAAAAAATAAATAATAATTTTTAAATAACTGATTATTAGTGATTTAAAAAATAATTATTTTTTGCTTTTTTTATTTAAACAGAAAAAATAAAACCGTTTAAAAAATAAATTACTTTTATAAATCCAAAAATGGAATTCTATCGTATATGTTCATAACAAAACAAAAAAAACAATGACACAAGAAGAATTAATTCCGTTAATCCTCAAGAAGGATGAGCGGGCGTTTACTATTATGTACGATATGTATTCCAAAAGTTTATTTTCGGTTATTTCCAATCTTTTAAAAGAGACGGAAGATGCAGAAGACACTTTGCAAGAAGTATTTGTAAAAATCTGGAAAAGCATCGACAGCTATTCTGAAAGCAAAGGACGATTCTACACTTGGATGCTTAATATTGCTAGAAACACAGCAATTGATAAATTGAGATCTAAAGGATTTAACAACAGTCAAAAAAACCTATCAGCCGATAATTTCGTACATCTATTAGACGACAGCAATAAAATGACGAATAGAATCGACACCATCGGGATTCTTGAATTTGTAAAGAAGTTAAAACCCAAGTGTATCGAAATTATCGAATTATTGTTCTTTCAAGGCTATACGCAACAAGAAGCATCGGACGAACTTGCCATACCGCTTGGAACTGTCAAAACACAAAATAGAAATTGCATCAATGATTTAAGAACTTATTTAAAAGTATAATGGATACAAAACAATATATAGAAAGTGGTGTTTTAGAACTCTACGTTTATGGTTTGCTCTCTGAAACCGAAAACAGTGAAGTGAGTCAAATGGCGAAAGAACATAAGGAAATCGAAGCCGAAATCATTTCAATTGAAAAGGCAATTGTGAATTTATCGACCAGTTTTTCTCCGTTTTTATCGTCTGATAATTTTGAGAAAATCAAAGCTAAATTGGACTTGAAATATTCAAAAGTGATTGAAATGAAACCAAAAAATAATTGGTCGCAATATGTAGGTTGGGCAGCAGCAGTGACGCTTTTGGTTGGTGTTGGTTATCAATATACCCAATTGTCCGAAACTCAAAATCAGGTAGCTTCGATTGAAAAAGAAAAAATGAATCTGCAAGATACTTTGGTCGATTTGAAAGGGAAAAACAAACAAACATTGACTGCTTTGACTGTAATTCGTGACACGAAAAACACGGTTATTACTTTGGGAGGTCAAGCCGTTTCGCCAAAATCCTCTGCCAAAATTTATTGGAACAAAGAAACCGAAATAGTTTATGTAGATGCAGCCGGTTTGCCTGAACCTCCTGAAGGAATGGTATATCAAATTTGGTCTTTAAAATTACTACCACAATTGACCCCAACCAGCATTGGATTATTATCTGACTTTAGTGCTAATACTGAAAAAATATTTGCGGTAGAAAAAACAGGCGATGCAGAAGCTTTTGGAATCACTCTTGAACCAGCTGGCGGAAGCAAATCCCCTACAATGGAACAATTATATACTTTAGGGAAAGTGTAGATTACGATTGTTTATAAATAAAAAGCTTCCAATTTATAAAAATTGGAAGCTTTTTTTAGTTGGCAAAAAGCCTATTTTTTAGAACTCTTCGTGTAATATTTTTTATACTTTGGATAGGTAATTGCCCCAATTAATGCAATCGTTCCCATTGAATACCAAATCCAATTTAAAGAATGCGCTTCTCCACTTGCGTAAGAATGCAATCCAACCAAATGGAAATTAACTCCAAAATATGTAAACAAAATAGACAAGAAAGCAAAAACACTCATCAGGTTAAAAACCCATTTGCCCCTTAAAGCAGGTACAAAACGAGAGTGAATTACAAACGCATAGACCATAATACTTATCAAAGCCCAAGTTTCTTTTGGATCCCAACCCCAGTAACGACCCCAACTTTCGTTAGCCCATTGTCCGCCAAGGAAATTCCCGATGGTGAGCATTATCAAACCAATGGTTAACGCCATTTCGTTTATGTAGGTTATTTCTTTGATATTCAATTCCATTTTGATTTTGTTTTTTTCATTGGTAAACAAAATCAGCAGTAAAGAAACCAATCCTAGAATCATTCCTAAAGCGAATGGTCCGTAACTTGCCACGATAATTGCCACGTGAATCATTAACCAATAAGAATTCAGTACCGGTTGTAAATTGCCTATTTCTGGATCGATCCAATTCATATAAGCGGCAGTCAAAATCATTGCTGCAACAAAGGCAGATGAAGCCACAGTCAATTTCGATTTACGGTCGAAAGCCAAGCCAAAAAACATCGTTGCCCAAGCAACATAAATAATAGATTCATAAGCATTGCTCCAAGGTGCGTGACCCGAAATATACCAGCGAGCAATTAATGCAAAAGTATGGAGGGCAAAAAGTAACCCAACAATAACGTGCATCGTATTGACGGCATAATTGAGAAATTTTCTTTCTTTGAATATTTTCAGAATGGTAAATAAAAGCATCAAAA
>JAYVIK010000214.1:0-3357 GCA_043770265.1 Flavobacterium sp.
ATCTCTTTCGAGAACAATGTCCAAGAAATACTGAATATAAGCATTACCGTTGTTCGAACTCAGGAACTTTGAAACAATAAGTTCAACCGATTCATACAAAGACTTTTTTCGAATGTCTTGAAATGAAAGCGAAATGTCAAAATTCTTTAACCAGTTTTCGAATTCCATCTCATTTTTTTTGTCGATTCCTTGTGCAATAAAATCGTGAACGGGCAATTGATCTTGAATGCTATCAGCAACATAATGAAGGAAATGCGCCTTGGCTTCTAAATCGGAACTGTTTTTTAAATATTTCAATAAATGAATAATGAATCGAACTTCGGTAGCATTTTGAATCATTAGGGTTTCTGATGATAAAAGCGGAATACCTTGCTCGGTCAAATAATTAGCAACCGCAATTCCGTGACTGCGTTTCCGAGTCAAAATGACAATGTCTTTGAGCTCAAAACCTTGTTTTTGCACTTTTTGAATGGTGTTTAAAGTCGCCAATAAATACAATTCGGTTTTATCCAAAGCTTCTTCGTCGTCTTCGCTTTCCTCTATTTTTGGGATGAAAGAAATATTGACGTAACCACCCGCTTTGTCATTGCTTTTTTGATGGCTATGATTTTTGTACAAATCTTTGTAATCTTCGTGCTCAAATTCATTTGATAGCAATTGAAAAAAAGCATTATTGAATTCGATTATTTGCGAATAAGAACGATAATTTTTGTCTAGATGCTCTAAAACTTTTTCGGGATTGTTGAACGGGTTGTGCTCTTTACTTAACTGGATAAACTGTTCGGCTTTTCCTCCACGCCAGCGGTAAATAGATTGTTTCGGGTCGCCCACAATCATCAAGGTTCCTTTTTCGCCATCAATTTCGCTGGAAGTTGCATTGTCAATTAGCGGAATCAGATTTTGCCATTGCATTTCGGAAGTATCCTGAAATTCATCGATAAAAAAATGACGGTAACGCTCGCCCAATCTTTCATATATAAAAGGAGCGGGTTGATTTTGAATTTCACGGTGAATTATAGCGTTGAATTCCGAAATGGAAAGCACGTTTTGTTCCTCTTGAATTTTAGCCAATTCATTGCTGACGGTATTTAGCAAAGATAATGGCGTAATGTTTTTGAGAAATGCTTTATAGAAATTTACTTTTTCATTATTACTATAAACTAAAGCTAAAAGCGAGAGTAGTTCCGGGATAATCTGTTCGATTAAAACTAAATCTTTGACCCCTTTTTTAATTTTGATGGATTCAAAAGTATCGAATTTATGGTTGTTTTGTTTTGCATCATTTTTAGCAATATAATCTAAATGTTTGGGAAACGTTCCGTAAGGAAAAGATTTGGTGTCAATTCCGTTTTTATCAATTAATAGCAATGCACTTTCTGCAAATCCTGTGTTTTCTTTTTCTAAAACTTTACAAACTTCAGCGAGCTTTTCTTTTATCTCGACAAATTCAGTAATGGATTTGTCTTGAAAATGAGTGATTTCGTTTCGGTTGTTTTCATTGAGAACCAAACGACCTGTATCGAGAATTTCTCTAGAAATATCCCAAGATTTGTCGTCATCGGTTTTTTCCATCGTGAAATCGATGAGCAATTTGGTCAAAGTTTCGTCCTCCCCAGCTTGTGCAATGATAGCATCTACGGCTTCAACGAGCAAATTTTCGGTATCTAAAGTGACTTCAAAAGTCATTGGCAAACCCAAATCGTGCGCAAAAGCTCGAATAACCTTGTGCGTAAATTTGTCGATGGTAGAAATATCAAAAGCCGCATAATTGTGAATAATATGCTTGATGATTTGCTGCGATTTGATTTTGATTTGAATGATGGAAAGTCCTATTGGCTCTTCGGCCCATTCTTCTGGATTATTTTCTTTTCTTCTACCATTTACTAAATCCTGCATTAATCCAAAAGCTTTTTGGCTCGGTTCGTCTTTGGCAAATTCAGATAAACTGTCCACAATTCTGCTTTTCATTTCGTGCACGGCTTTGTTGGTAAACGTAATGGCGAGAATGTTGCGATAGGCATCATTTTTCTTGGCAACCAGAATAATTTTTAGGTATTCTTTGACAAGCGTGTATGTTTTTCCGGAACCTGCCGATGCGTCGTATATCGAGAATGATGGTCTTTGCATTAGTTGTTTGTTGTTTAATGTTTATTAAACCTATAAGGTTTTAAAAACCTTATAGGTTTGTGTTGTATGACAAACTTATTCTTATCCCAATGCCATAGCCCTGATGGGAACGGCATCCTCTTGTGGCGGTGTTCGCCATAAGAGATATAGAGTACAGCAGGAAATAGCTCCTGAAAACCCCACTATCAAATAATTTAATAAAACTATAACGAAATAGAATTACCAATTTCAAAGTTAATTGTTTAATTTTGAATAAAATATTTTTAAATCATTAAACAACTATATTATGGCTTTTGAATTACCACAATTACCTTATGCTTATGACGCATTAGAACCACATATTGATGCGCGCACGATGGAAATCCATCACACGAAACATCATAATGCTTATACGACCAACTTGAATGCTGCCATAGCAGGAACTGAGTTAGAAGGAAAAAGTATTGAAGAAATTTTAGGAAATTTAGATTTAAAAAATGGTGCTGTACGTAACAACGGTGGCGGATTTTTTAATCACAATTTGTTTTGGACTGTAATGTCTCCAAACGGTGGTGGATTACCAACTGGTGAATTAGCTACTGCTATTGATAGCGATTTAGGTTCTTTCGATGCTTTTAAAGCTGCTTTCGCAAAAGCTGGAGCAACTCAATTTGGTTCAGGATGGGCTTGGTTGTGTGTGAAAGACGGAAAACTTGAAGTTTGCGGAACGCCAAATCAAGACAATACTTTGATGCCAGGTGTAGGTTGTGGTGGAACGCCAATTTTAGGAATGGATGTTTGGGAACACGCTTATTATTTGAACTATCAAAACAGAAGACCTGATTATATTGAAGCTTTCTTTAATGTAATCAATTGGGATGAAGTTTCTAAAAGATATGCTGCGGCGAAATAATTCTTTTTGAGAAAATAGAATAAAGAAAATAGACGAATGACTAAGTTGTTCGTCTATTTTTTTTTAACAATCAAATGAGTTTGTTTAAACTAAACTAGAGCAAGAAATGTAATGGCGCACCTAATCGCAATGACTTAATGTTGATGATGAAATGCTTTTTTATTGAAAACGATTAAAATTCCTACTCCTGTTGAAATAGCCATATCAGCTACGTTGAAAATCGCATTGAAAAATTTAAAGTGTTGTCCGCCAATAACTGGCAACCATTCTGGCCAATCACCCTCGAATAATGGAAAATAAAACATATCTACTACTTTGCCATAAAGCCAATGTCCATA
>JAYVIK010000215.1:0-9384 GCA_043770265.1 Flavobacterium sp.
GATACTGTTTTGTAGCTTAATGCGTTCACAATAATTTATTTTAATTAAACATTCCATTCCCAATAAAGGGAGCGCAAAAGTACAATTATTTTTTTGAAAACCAAATAGTCTTTAATTTTTATTTTATTCTGATTATCAGTCTGTAAAGTATTTGTTTTTTTGGTGATTTTGTTTTTGATTAGTTTTTTAAAATAGGATGGGTTTTCTTCCGATTTATTTTTAAACAATAGAGGCTTAAAATTTTTAATTTGGATGTGATTTGAACTTATTTGTTCTATTTTAGATTACTATATAGTTTCAAATTTTCTTTTTTTTATTTTAAAAATCTCAACTTTTCTATCTAAAAAAGTATCGATTTAAAATAACATTGCTTTTAGACTGTCCTTTTCTAACATCTCTATTGGATAAGAAATTATTTCAAAATTATTTTCCGTCAATCCAGAAGCGTATGCTCAATTCCAATCGGAATCAATTTTTTTGCTTGCCTATAAACAGTAGTTTTAGTAAATGTAGTGGCTAATTTTCTTTAGAATGATTGTTTATATTCAGTTTTTTTACTAAAGTTCCGTTTTATAACCCTTTTATCAATACAATATTGAATTTATTCTTCATATTTTTTATTACTTTAGCAATTTAAAACTCATTTCACTTATGAAAGCTAAAGCAACTCTAAAACAAATTGCCAAAGAACTAAATGTTTCTGTTTCTACTGTTTCAAAAGCGCTTAATGATAGCCCTGAAATTAGCGAACAAACTAAAACAAGAATTAAGGAATATGCCAAGCTTAAAAATTACAAACCCAATGTAATTGGTCTGAATCTAAAAAATAGAAAGACAAGAACAATTGGGGTCATCATTCCAAATATTTTAGATTCCTTTTTTGCCAAAGTCTTTAGTGGTATTGAAAAAATCGCTGATCAAAACGGATACAATGTAATTATGTGTATCTCCAACGAATCATTAAAAAAAGAAGCGAATACCTTGAATATGTTGAGTAACGGGACTATAGATGGATTTATTTTGTCCATATCCGAAGAAGCTCAAAAATTGCAGGAATACAATCATTTTAAAGAAATTATAAACGAAGGAACACCGATTGTGATGTTTGATCGTATTTCAGATGAAGTGATTTGCGACAAAGTTATTGTAGATGATTTTGATTCGGCTTTAAATGCCACTCAACATTTAATTAATACAGGTTGTAAAAATATTGCGTTGTTTTCGTCTGTAGATAACTTAAGCGTTGGAAAATTAAGAACAGAAGGGTATCTCCAAGCCCTGAAAAATAATAATATTCCAGTAAATCCTAATTTGATTATTCGAACTGATTCCGAAGATGATTTGAAAAACAAAATAGAGGTTGTTTTTGATAATAACACCATCGATGGAATATTTGCTTTAGTAGAAAATGATTCTGTTTTGGCATTGCGAATTGGAAAAAGAAAGGGATATAAAATTCCTGAAGAATTATCAATTATTGGCTTTGCCGATGGTATTTTGGCATCGAGAAGATTGTCTCCAAGTTTATCTACGATGAGTCAATATGGTGTAGAAATTGGAGAAGAAGCCGCAAGAATAATGATAAAAAGATTAGAATCTAAAGAAGAAAATCTACCTTATGAAACGGTGGTAATCAAGACTCAATTACGAGAAAGAGAATCCACTAGAAAATTATAATTTTTCAAAGTTCATTTTTTTATTTTTCAAAAACTTCAAACAAATTCTCCCAATTAACTCGGGTTTCAAGTACAGGTAATCCTTTATATTTTTCCAATTCCTTAAGATTTTCTATACTAAAATCGTCTTGTTTACAATAGGGAACTAGACCTTCTTCTTTAAATTTTTTGGCTAAATATTCTTGCTCATATTGCCCAGGAGTCGGAATAAAATATGCTTTTTTATCCAGTTTTACTAAGTCCATAATGGTGGTATAGCCCGATCTACATAGCACAATTTCACTTTCGTTAAAAGTTTGTTCGAGCTGACGGCTATTCATAAAATTATAATACGTAACATTTTCTATTTGTTCCTTTTTTTGGTCTTTTTCGATAATACCTTTTATAAAGACTACTTTTCCTTTATAACCAAGAATTTCTGTTTTTAGTTTTTCTTCTAATAAACGGCGTTGAGGTTCAGGACCGGAAAGGATTACCATCAAATCATATTGTTTTGGGAGGTCTTTTTTATGCATTCGGCTCAATGGCCCAATGTATTTTAGATTGAAATCGGGATTTTCAATATGGCCTAATTTGCCTGTTAAATTTGATGTTCCTTCTACGTCAGGGATCCAACATTCATTGTGTTTTTTTATGATATGTTGATGCAATATACTAGTAAACCAAGTGGTATTTCCAGTCATTACATTCAATTGATGCGTGATATAAACGGAGGGTATTTTTTTGCTAAAAACACCCAATCTATTATCAGAAATAATGCCGTCAATATCATATTTTTTGATCCATTTTCGAACCTTTTTCTCCTCTTTCCAAATGGCTTTAATCATTTCTGGAAAGTTTTTTAATAATTTCCATTTAAAATTTTTCCCTTTCTTGGCATATTCAATTCGGTACGAAGGCAATCTTAGCGTTTGAACATACGGAAATTCTTTTTTTAATAACTCGAGTGCAATTCCATCAGAAGCTATAATGGGAATATAATTATTTTCTTGTAAGGCTTTTACGATTGGAATACAGCGTGTTGCGTGACCCAAGCCCCAATTTAGCGGAGCAATTAAAATAGTTTTACTAGGGGAGTTGAAAGTCATTTTTTTATAACAAATTAAAACCGAAAGATAAGAAATCGATTTTCATTCTTATTCCACAAGTATTACTATACCGTTAAGTTAAGGTATAAAAAAATGTCCAAAAAAAATTATTTTTGGACATTTCTGTGCTAATCATTGGAATAGTTAGTCTTGAATGTAAGTTTTATTTCCGTTTTTATTGATGTAATATTTTCCACCCCTAGATCCAGTATAAACCTTTTTTCCGTTATATTCACCGGTAATTCTATCAGGAGTTTTTGGCGCTTTTTCGTTAGATTCTTTAAGTTTTGCTTTCGCTTTTTTTGTTGTCGATTTTGTTTTTTCAGAGCTGATTTTTTCTGTTTTATTGGTCTTTTTATCAGCTTCTTTTTTCAAAGCCGATTTCGAAGTTGTTTCTTTTTTGGAAGATTTTGCAGGAACATCTTTGTCGTAATTATACCCTGATTTCTTTTTAGAGGTTTCTTTTTTTACTGTTTCCTTTTTTGCTTTCTCCTTAGAAACTGCTGTTTTTGAAGTCTTCTCTTTTTTGGAAGATTTTACAGGAACAACTTTGTCATAATTATAACCCGATTTCTTTTTGGTGGTTTCATTTTTAACTGTTTCACTTTTTGTTTTGGAATCTTGTGCATAAAAAGAACTAGAAAAAATAAAAAAGACAAACAATAGAATTACTTTTTTCATAATGATTTGATTTTAAGGTTAAAGATATAAAATTAATAAAATTAGTATTATGATTTAAAATCTTGAGAAAAATTAATTTTAAATTAATCTAAAAATAAGCTCTCAATTGTACGCTTCCGGTATGAATGGCTTGGCTAGTTTCGCTTTTCCTGCCTTGATAGTTGAAATTGATGTCCAGATAATTGGTCAAGTTTTTTTGTAAAAGCAGTCGCCAAGTCAAGTTTTGTCCCGTTTGTAATCCTTCCAACATTTGAAAACCTACCGATGAAAATTCATTACCAACGTATTTATTTTGATAAAAAGAAACTTCGCCATTCATCGTGAATTTTTTCTCGCCAGCATAAGTAAATGAAGTTCCAAAACGGCTTTGCAATAAAGTTTCAAAATTTCCAATTTGATTTTCCTTGTTTTGCAATTCATAAAACAAGTCCAAACTGGTGCTTCTGGAGAACAAATAGCTGATTTTTGGAGCCAATTGATAGCCTTTAATTTCAAAGTTTTTCTCGGGATAATTTTCGGATGTTAAAGCGGTTTGAATCGTTTTGGCAAACATCCCAAACAACCAACTTTTTCTATACAAATGATTGTATTGCATTTGATTGGAACTGTTTTTGGCGTTTTGTGAACCTATGGAAAGCAAGTTTTTATTTTCATTTTGTACATAAGTATAAGTTATAGAATGATTTTGTTTTCCTCTATTATAAAACAAGCTATTCCTGAAACTAGAGTTTAATCCTAAGACATTTTCATCTGATTTACTGAACGGATTCAAGTCGAAATTATCGCCCTTGTTCTCTATTTTTCGATCGATGAGATAAGAAGTTTGATTGTAAAAATAAGAAAGCATTTTTTTAAATCCAGTCTCGTTTTGCCATTGATTGGGGTTTAACGTAATCGATTGTGAAAATTTATTTTGGTGCGTTTTAATGTAAATTCGGTTGGGCAAATAAATTCTAATATATTTGGCTTGATCCACAAAAGGTGCGACTTCAAACTCTTCTAATTCCTGAATGCCGTTGCTGTTGTAATCATTCCACGTATAAACTCCTTGCCCGATAGGAACTTCTAAATAGGTAAATTCCTGTTGCGGAATGGAACCCGAATTGGTTTCAAAAACCGTGGTCGATTGTATCAGTTGATTGAAAAAACGGTCGTTATAAATCATTCTGGAATTCAGTGAAGGTTCGTTTTTTTTGGTGGTATTTACAAAATCCAAAACTCGATAATTCATAAAAAGGGACAAATCGCTTTTGTTGGTTTGAATCAATTTCGACCGCAAGGCGAAAGTTTGGGAATTGTTCACGCGCTGAATGATTCCGTTTTGCAAACTGTCATTCGCTCTTTTGTAATAACCTAATTCCACAAAAACCTTCGTGCTGTCGCCGCGACCCGCAAAAAATCCATATTCGGTAAACCGTTGGCTTAAAGCCGAATATTGATGGGTAGTTTTATTTTTTTCTTGATTATCTTCTAATTTCAGGCTGCTGCCAATCCAGTTTTTCTTGAAATGATATTTGACTTGAGTTTGATTTCGCAAGAATTTCGATGTTGAAGTTGTGGCATCACTGTTTAAAAAACTTCCCAAACTTTGAATTTTCCAATGTTTTAAGTTAAACAAAGCATTCAATATATGACGATTTCCAGAAAAATTTTCCGAGAAATCAAGTTTTTCGAATTGATAAACCAAACTCCCTTTCTCAGGTAAAGTCATTTGCAATCCCGAAATTAGATAACTTTGATTGCCAATAGCAGTGGTTCCCAAATTCCAATCTCGGCCAAATTCAATACTATAAAGTCGTTCCACAGAACTGAAATCTTTGGCTATAAATTGATAATTGGCAAAAGCATCCACATTCCATTTTTTTGAAAAAAGTCGTTGTTTAGCATTAATTTTGGTTGCCAAACCTTGATTATTAGAATCATCTTGGGTTGAAAATAAGTTTTTATCGTTGTTGCTTACACCAATTTCAAAATCAATAGCTGTTTTTTCGCTGGGATTGTATTTGCCCAAAAAAGTCGCCACTTGCGTTTTTATAGGAGCAATCAATTGGATTATTGGCTCATAATTTCCTTGCGGAATACCAGTTATGGGTTCTATGAATTCATAAATTCTGCCAATGGCTGCATTATTTTTCAAAATATAATTTCCTTTATTGGCAGCCACTTGAGTGAATCGAACGTTGTACAAAACAACGTCTGGATTATTCGAATATTCGAAAACTTCAACAGCGTTTACTAAAGTTTTTTTATACAAGATTTTGTTGTCGGAATAGGAATCCAAATAAGCCGATGGTGCAACCATCAAGTCGGCATTGTCGCCAGCATCGACCAAAATTTGTGCTTGCGCAGCCGAAAGACTTTGTTGTAAAGGTTGGTTTTTCAAGTCGTTTTCAGAATACAAATAACTGCCAAAACTCCATTTTTTGCTTTCGTGACTTCCGCCGGCATAAGTGACGAGTCGTGTGTAATTTTGGTTAGAATATTGGTATTCGACTGCAATTCGCATTTCGGAAGTGATGGTAAAAAGTGGTGTAAAAATGATTTCTCCCGCATTGTAATCAATCGTATAATCGTTATTTTCGCCGCGTTTCAAAAGAATTCCGTTAACGTAAACCCGCTCAGAACCTGATATGACTAAGACATACAATTCGCCACTTCGACCAGTTAATTTATACGGCCCTTGATTTCCCTCTTGTCCCACAAAATCACTTTTGGCATATTGTCCTCTTACCAAGGCAGCCGATGCGAAAACATTCGTCTTGTTGTCTTCTTCTCCAAAGTCAAAACTGGTAGCTATCCCTTGTGCTTTTTTGTTGAAATTCAGGAATTGGGTTTTGTGGTTTTCCAGAAAAACATCGCCAGCTCGAATATTCCATTTTGTGCTAAAAAGTTCCATAAAAACAGTGTCGAATTGATCTAGTTTTTGAGAATAACCGCCATCTTGTAAAGGAATGTTGTTGTCTTGCAAGGATGCTCGCAAACTCACTTTTTCGGACAGTTTTCCCGTGATTTGCAAATCGAGATTAGAAGTCAAAACTGAATTTTGATTGTTCCCAATAGTCACCCCACGAGTGATGCTTCCCGAAGTGTTGAGCCCTTCAAAGGGAATGTTTTTTTTCTGCAGACTTTCATTTTCCACTTTATATAAACTTCCTGCCGTTGCTTCATTGCTAACCATTTTGCTGTCGTCGTAAATGCGATATTCCTTGGTCAAACTCTCGGGGAGTTTTAGATAGTGAATCGTTAATGAGTCCGAACTTACAGGCAATTTTTCGTTTAGAATTAATATTCCTTTTTCGAAATTTATTTGGTAAAATGTAGAGTCAATGGGTCGGTCTTTAGCGTCAAGCAATTTAAAATTACTCGAATTAATGCTTGAGTTTTCGAGATGAATGGTGTCTTTTGTAACAAGAATTTTTTTGGTTTTGTACAACGAATTTCCTTCTTGAGCACGCAGCCCAGAAAAACAGAAAATTGCCAAGAAAATCAGGATGTTTTTTAACATAAATACTTTAACTCGAAAGTATCAAAAGTAGTATTTATAATTGGGAAAATGTTCGGAATGATTTTGTTAGAGTGCACGACAAATTGCTTTAATCAAAAAAAGACTTTAATCCCGCTGCTCGAAGTGTTCAAAAACAAAAGTTCCTAAAATTTGAGGATGCTGTACGAATGTCTCCGACTTCATATCCACTATGCTGATCAAACAGCACAAATGTTAAATTACAATCCTAAAAAGTGGTAGTTTTTTTGCGTCAATAAATATTATTTTTGGCATAATGATGCTTGAATTTGAAGTGATTTTAAAAATTGTTTCGGAATATTGGGATGGGTACGAAGTCGGGAGACTTAGCACTTCATGGCTCATTGACAGAAACTTTGTCTCCTTTAAAAACTGATATAAATTACCGATTTACAACAATAAATAAATTATCTAAAAAGGAAATCAACTCTGTCAATTATTACCGTAATATGAGTCTAGAAACAAAAAATTTAAAAAAAATTTATTCCGACAGATACTACAATTATAATGCTAATTTCTATTTTTTAACATTTATCCTCACCAAGTGTTCCTCTAAAGCTTTGGCTAATTTTTGCGCTATTTCAGGATAGTCATTCACCACATTTTTTGTTTCTCCAATATCGTCTTTTAGGTTGTATAAAGCGGGAGATTGGTCTGTTTGTGTGTCTTTGTTGACGGTAAAAATTTGCTTTTTATGGTATTTCCAATCGCCAGATCGAACCGACTGTCCATTGTATACCATAAAATAGAATTCGTGTGCTGTCACAGCTTTTGGTTTTCCTTTCCAGAAATCTAAAATTGTTTTACCGTCCAATTCCATTTCAGGAAGGTTTGCACCTGTAATACTAGCCAATGTGGGTAAAACGTCAATTGTTGAAGCCAGGTTTTCACAAACTCCGCCTGCTTTGATTTGATTCGGCCATTTGACAATAAAAGGCACTCTCAACCCTCCTTCAAAACTAGTAAATTTGCCTTCGAAAAGAGGTAGGGCAGAACCTCCATCGGCTCCTTTGGTCAACCAAGGACCATTATCAGATGAAAAAATTACGATGGTGTTTTTGTCAATTTTTAATTTTTTTAATAAATCGAGAATTCTTCCCGTGTTATAATCTATCTCTTCCACCACATCGCCATAAAGTCCTCTTTTGCTTTTACCTTTAAATTGTGGAGAAACATAAAGCGGAATATGGGGCATCGAATTAGCTAAGTAGAGGAAAAAAGGTTTTTTATCCTTAACACTTTTTTGGATGAATTGGATTCCTTCGTCTGCATAGCGTCTGGTAATCGTGGTTTGATCTACAGGAAATTCGATAGTTTCTACATTTCGCATCAGTGGCACTTTGTGTTTGGCCGATTCGGGTTGTTTGTCACCTGGTTTCATATTGGCAAATGCCTCATTGATTTTATTCAAATTATAGCCTTCGTTGAACTGACAATTAGCTGCGTAAGGAATATTTTTTGAAGGATACATATCGTTGCTATAAGGAATCCCAAAAAAGGAATCAAAACCTTGATTGGTTGGTAAGTGCTGCGGTTGGTCGCCTAAATGCCATTTTCCGACAGCGGCCGTAGCATATCCAACGCTTTTCATTAGTTCGGCCAAAGTAGTGTGATTAGGACTTAATCCCTGAGTTGCTCCTGCTTGAATGACCCCGGAAACTCCAACTCTTTGAGGATAACAACCAGTTAACAAAGCCGCTCTCGAAGCCGAACAAACGGGTGAAGCTGCATAGAAATCGGTAAATCGCATTCCTTCTTTTGCCAATTGATCTATACTGGGTGTTTTGATGTTAGGCGAACCGTAGCAACCTAAATCTTGATAACCTAAATCATCATTAAAAATGATAATTACATTTGGTTTTTTGGAACTCTGTGCAAAAGAACCCAAGGTCCACAGTAATAAAACTGAAAATAGTAAGTGTTTCATTGTAGCATTTTTTTATTTTATGTTTTTTATTTTATGTTTTTTATTATCTTTCTTTTGTCAAAACAATAATTGTATTTAAATTCTTATTAAGCCTTAAAAAAGTTATTGTATAAATATTTCATACTCTTTAAGTACTTAGTTTAATTTTTTTGATTAAATTTTTTAAAATTCAAGTTGATATTCTTTTCCCTTTACTGTTTCAAAACTTATAAGATTCGTATTGGTGGCGCTAAATTGAACTATACTACCAACCATTTTTTTTAGTTTTACTTTTTCTATGTCAGGGTAAAACACACTACACAATTCACCTGCATTTGACTTAATTTGCATTTTTACTATTTTTTTATTTTTCCATTCTGCCGAAACCTCAAAATTCCCACGTGCCACTAGACCTTTGTAGTAACCATTTTTCCAAGCATCTGGTAAGGCAGCAAGAGGCTCGATATATCCCTCGTGACTTTGTAATAGCATTTCTGCCACACCAGCGGT
>JAYVIK010000216.1:0-3328 GCA_043770265.1 Flavobacterium sp.
GTTTTGATTCCCATTTCCTTGCAGGTTCTAATGATACGAAGTGCAATTTCTCCTCTGTTGGCTATTAATATTTTTTTAAACATCTTTTAAAAGTTAAAAGTTAGAAGTTAGAATTTAGAAGTCAAGAATGCAATTGATTTGAAGCAAAATGTTGATTAAGTTTCAAATCTGCAATCTAAAATCTGTAATCTAAAATTTACGAAGGATCTACTAAAAACAAAGGTTGGTCGTATTCCACAGGTGACATATCGTCCACTAAAATCTTAACGATTTTTCCAGAAACTTCTGACTCTATTTCATTGAATAATTTCATTGCTTCAATAACACAAAGAACATTTCCTTTAGCGATGGTACTTCCTACTTCAACAAACAAAGGCTTGTCTGGCGATGGTTTTCTATAAAAAGTTCCAATAATTGGAGATTTTATGGTGATAAAATTAGAGTTTTCTGCTACTGGAGTTGCAACTACTGGTGCAATTTGTTGAGGAACTACCGCTGGCTGTATCGCTTGTTGAGCCGGCATTTGTACATAAGTAGCTTCGGATACATTTCCTTCAAGCGTTGTTCTAATGGTGATTTTCACATCATCCATCTCTAATTTAACTTCGGCAACTCCAGAATTTGCTACAAATTTGATTAGGTTTTGAATTTCTTTTAAATCCATGATTATTCGTTTTTAGTTTAATTTTATTTTTTATCGTATGCCCATTTTAAGTAAATAGATCCCCAAGAGAAACCACCACCAAAAGCTGCAAATATAATGGTATCTCCTTTTTTGAATAAATGTTCAAAATCACTTAGAACTAAAGGCAGCGTTGCAGAAGTGGTGTTCCCGTATCTTTCGATGTTCATTAACACTTTTGAATCTTCTAAATTCATTCTATTGGCGGTTGCATCAACGATTCTTTTATTGGCTTGATGAGGAACTAACCAAGCAATGTCATCGTGGATCAAATTATTTCTCTTCATAATCATCTCACAAGCATCGGCCATATAGGTTACTGCATATTTAAAAACTGATTTTCCGTCTTGGATAATATTGTGAAGATTATCAACGACTGTTTGTTCTGTGGCTGGCAAAAGTGAACCTCCGGCAGTCATTTTTAAGAAATCTCGACCATCTCCATCGGTTCTTAGGTATTCGTCTTGTAAGCCCAAACCTTCAAAATTTGGTTCAAACAAAACGGCTCCCGCTCCATCTCCGAAAATGATACAAGTTGTTCTATCTGTATAATCAACTATAGAGGACATTTTGTCGGCTCCAATTAATAATACTTTTTTATATCTTCCTGATTCTATGTAGGCAGCGGCAGTTGACATTCCAAACAAAAAACTGGAACAAGCAGATTGTAAGTCGTAAGCAAAAGCATTTGTTGCTCCAATTTCTGTGGCAACATAAGCACCTGTAGATGCAACGGGCATATCGGCAGTTGCTGTTGCCATTAACAATAAATCTATTTCTAGAGGATCAATATTTGCTTTTTTAATTAAGTCTAGAGCGGCATTTATAGCCAAAAATGATGTTCCTTTAGTATCATCCTTAAGAATTCTTCTCTCTTTTATACCAGTTCGCGAAGTAATCCACTCATCATTTGTATCAACTAATGTTTCCAGAATTTTGTTTGTAAGCACAAAGTCAGGAACATAAGCTCCAACAGCTGTGATTGCGGCTGTGATTTTATTCATTTTATTCTATTTTTTCTAGACAAATGCTATTATTTGAAAAATTTCTAAAGGATTCGAAAATTACAAAAAAAAATCTAATCCTTATTCTTTTAATAGTTCTTATTTAACAGAAATTATAAACAACAAAAAAAACTCTCACAAGGTGAGAGTTCAAATATCATTTACAAATTATATTAAGCAACAGCTACAGATTTATCTATAACAACTTGCCCTCTGTAATACATTTTACCTTCATGCCAGTAGGCTCTGTGGTATAAATGTGCTTCGCCTGTAATTGGGCAAGTAGCGATTTGAGCTACAGTAGCTTTATAATGTGTTCTTCTTTTATCTCTTCTTGTTTTGGAGATTTTTCTCTTAGGATGTGCCATTTTACTATATTATTTATCCGTTAATAGTTGCTTTAATTTGTCCCAACGTGGGTCAATATTTTCTTCTTTTTGTTCTTTTTTATTTTCTTTTTTTAGTTCTTTTATGCTCAATTCCTTCAATTTTGTTAAGGCTTCAGTGTTTAAACTTCCATCTTTTACTCCGGGATGAATACGTCTTAGAGGAACCGACAGCACTATCATTTCATAGATATATTGCGCAATATCTATTTGATATTCTCCGTGAGGTAGTATCAGCAATTCTTCGTTGTCATTATTAAAAACTTCCCCAAAACGAACAATTAATTTCATTTTCCCTTTTATTGGCAAATCAAATTCTTCGTTTGTCATATCACAAGGCACATTTACGGAACCATTGTGTTTGAAAGCCAATTCCATTATGGTGCTTTTTTTCTCTAAAACTACATTTACTTTGATGTCTGAATTATTAAATTCGTGATAATCAAAGATTTCAAAGAACGCCTTACTTATTTGATATTCAAAATGATGTTTCCCTAGCTTTAATCCTATAAACGGAATTAAAAATTCTTTCGTCTTGTTCATTTCAACAACAATTTGCCCTAAACTTCGGGAGTGCAAAGATATAAAATTATTGGGAATCTAATAATCTTATTTACCTTTTTTTGTTAATATCTATTTTTCTTTTGTTTTCAGGGGTTTTTGACTGATTTCTGCATATTGATTTCTTGAATTATAGATGTCAATTGCCAAATAAACCGCTTCTTTAAACGAATTATAATCTGCAATACCTTTACCGGCGATGTCATAAGCTGTGCCATGATCGGGCGATGTTCTTATTTTATCTAGACCCGCTGTATAATTTACGCCTTTTCCAAACGACAATGTTTTGAACGGAATTAATCCTTGATCGTGATAAGTTGCAATAACTGCATCATATTTATCATATTGATTGCTTCCAAAAAAACCATCGGCTGCAAAAGGCCCAAAAACTAATGTTCCTTTTTCAAATAGTTTTTTTAATGCTGGTTTTAGAACTGCATCATCTTCTTTGCCAATAACTCCGCCATCGCCACAATGTGGATTCAATCCCAAAACCGCAATTTTTGGTTTGTTGATGCTAAAATCTTGGATTAATGACTGTTTTATAGTTTCTATTTTTTTAACAATCAATGCTTCGGTAAGATGGGATGCTACTTGATTTAATGGAATATGATCGGTCAACAATCCCACTCTTAGATTGTCTTGAACCATTAACATTAAGGCATTACCGTCGAGTTCTTGGTCTAAATAATCGG
>JAYVIK010000217.1:0-27108 GCA_043770265.1 Flavobacterium sp.
TGAAGAAATTATAAAAGATTATGAATCGAATTTATCAATTAATGAACCAACTTCAACTTATGAAAAAATTAGAGTTTTTTCAGCAGATGAACAACGAAAAATAAACCTTGCTATCCAACAATATGAAAATGGTGAATGTATTTCGGATGAGGAAGCCCAAAAAGAAATTCAAGAATGGTTAGAAGATTAATTTGGTCTCCAGAAGCCAGAAATTCAAGAAAAAACATTTTTGACTATTGGAATAATCGAAACAAATCAAAAGTATATAGTCGAAAACTAAACTTACTTTTCAATACCAATTTAAAAATCGTCATACAACTTCCTGAATTTGGCAAACCTACTTTTAGAGAAGATTCAAAATTTATAATCGTAAGTCATTTTGAAATCTTTTACAAAATAACCCCAAATGAAATTGTTGTTCTAGACATCTGGGATACTCGCCAAAACCCACAAGACTTTCCAATAAAATGAAAAATAAAAACAAATCCGTAATTATCTGGCTACTTTCAGGTTGCCTATTATTGTTTATAATGGTTGTGGTTGGCGGAATCACTCGATTGACCAATTCGGGATTATCAATGACCGACTGGCATTTGGTAACCGATACATTTCCACCTTTAAGCGAGGAAAAATGGTCTCAAGCTTTCGAAGAATACAAGAAATTTCCCGAATACCAAAAAATCAATGTTCACAATGATTTCCAATTAGATGATTATAAATTTATCTATTTCTGGGAATGGTTTCACCGTTTCATAGGACGAATAATTGGATTGGTGTTCATCATTCCATTTGTGTATTTCCTTATCAAAAAACGACTTTCAGGCGAAACACTAAAGAAATGCGTAGTCTTACTAGGAATGGGTGCTTTTCAAGGATTTTTGGGTTGGTTTATGGTTCGTAGCGGCTTGATTGACAATCCAGATGTAAGCCACTTTAGACTTGCCTTACACTTAACTTTTGCCTTCATTACTTTTGCTTACACACTTTGGGTAGCCTTGGATTTGATTTATCCTGAAAGAAAAAATGCGATACTTTCGCTGCAAAAAATAGCTCGTTTTGCATTGGCTTTTCTGCTGTTGCAAATTATTTACGGTGGCTTTGTTGCTGGTTTGAGTGCTGGATTAATTCACAACCATTGGCCGTTGATGAGCGATGGACAATTTCTTCACGAAAGTGTCTTGTTAGAAAAAGACTCATGGTTGCTCAGACTTACCGAAGGAAAAAGCGGCGTTCAATTTGTACATCGAACTTTGGCTTATGTAGTAGTTGGATTTATTTTGTTCTTAGCATTCAAAAGCCATAAATTTGATTTAAACAAAAATCAAAAATCAGGAATAAATGCCTTGGTAATCATTGTTTTTTTACAATTCGGATTAGGGGTTTTTACCTTGCTTTACAGCGTTCCGCTATGGTTAGGATTGTCTCATCAAGTAATGGCGTTCCTTTTACTTGCGACAATGACCTATACTTTGCATCGACTTTCTAAATAAAAAAATATCCCACAGTTATCCCGAAAGTTTTCGGGAGTGGGCAATTGAAAAAAACACCTGACTATATTGTCGCATCTTATTGTTTAAAATTAAAAATGTCGAAACTTGCTCCCGAAGATAAATTTCTGGATTTGTCGGATTATGGAAGATCCATTGGAAAACTGTTTGCCAATCAATTAAAAAATACCCGATTCACACCCATTCACGTAACTTTGCTTTTTGGCGTTTGTGGCTTAGTAGCTATTTACTGCATTTTGCAACATCATTACATTTTGGCTAGTTTTTTCATCATTTTAAAATCGATTATCGATGCTGCTGATGGTGAACTAGCTCGAATAAAAAAGACGCCTTCGTATGTGGGAAGATACCTCGATAGCGTGTTTGATATTATACTGAATCTTTTGTTTTTAATAGCTATTTGTTACGTTGCACAAACCAAATTATGGATGACATTAATTGCTTTTTTTTGCATCCAATTACAAGGAACTTTATACAATTATTATTATGTAATTTTAAGAAACAAATCAGTTGGAGGAGATAAGACTAGTAAAATTTTTGAAGACCAATCACCACAAGCTTTGCCAGGAGAAACTCAAAAATGGGTCAATATTTGGTTTGGAATTTATACAATTGTTTACGGTATTTTCGACAAAATAATTCACTTTTTAGACAGTGATGCATACAAAGTCAATACGTTTCCAAACTGGTTTATGACATTCGTTTCCATTTACGGATTGGGTTTTCAATTGCTTATTATTGCCATTATGTTAACTCTAAATTTTATCGAATATATCATTCCGTTTTTTGCCTTTTATACTGTATTTATTTTTGTTTTGATTATCATACGGAAAACCTTTTTTAAGGTTTAAAATCACAATAGATTAAATCTATATTGTATGGCTAAATTATTAAACACCAGTGTTTTTAAACAAGTTTATATGATTATTTAATTTAAACTAAAAATAAAAGTTAAAGTTTTTAAAATTAGCTTAATCTATTTAAAAATTCGTTTGAATTATACAACAATTTATCTTATTTATTTAATAGTTTTACCTCTACTTATTCGCAATTTTTTTACGGTATAAATAGTAAATTTATAACTTGATTCTACTGGAAATTTTGTAACATTTTAACCAAATAGATTTTGAAGATACTTCACTTTTACATTGCAAACATAGCTTCTATATAAAAAATATATTTCGATATTTTTTTACAATTTTAACATCGATTCTAAACGGTTTAAATTTATGTCAAGTTTGTTTTTACTCAAAAATAAGTAGAGCCTAAAAATTAAATAGTTATTCCAAATACAAAAAGAGTAACGGAAAATAGAATGAGGTAAAAGGGAAAACAACCTCTTTTTTTCAATGATTATAACGCATACGAAATAGCCCAAAATATAAGATATTTGTCACTCCGTAGGAGTCCCGATGCGCGCGCGTAGAAACGATTTTACATCATGACAAAAGGTGTCGCAAGATTAGACTAAAATACAATTATGTTTAGTATTTTATATATTCGAGATTGAGTTTGAATATAATAAAATAATGTTTGAAACATTTAATAGAATCCAAAAAAAAGACCTTGAAATAATTCAAGGTCTTTATGAAAATTTTTATTAAAATATTTATACTCCTGGTAAATCACCACCTTCTTTGGTTGGCAAATCGCTATAACCCATTAAATATAAATCTACTTGTCTAGCAGCTTCTCTACCTTCAGAGATTGCCCAAACGATTAGAGACTGCCCACGACGCATATCCCCAGCGGTAAAGATATTAGGAACGTTAGTTTGATATTTGCCATATTCTGCTTTATAATTGCTTCTAAAATCGAGTTCTAACCCTAATTGGCTGCTTAATGTTTTTTCAGGACCTGTAAATCCTAAAGCTAGTAAAGCTAAATCACAAGGCCAAGTTTTTTCGGAACCTGCCACTTCAACTAATTCAGGACGTTTTCCCGGAACCATTTTCCATTCAACATTTACAGTTTTTAGAGCGATTAATTTTCCTTTGGCATCTTTGATGAACTCTTTGGTATTAATCAACCAGTTTCTTTCGCAACCTTCTTTGTGTGAAGTTGAAGTTTTTAACTGCAACGGCCAAAAAGGCCAAGGAGTTGATTCGCTTCTTCCTACTGGAGGCTTTGGCATAATCTCGAAGTTAGTAACAGATTTTGCTCCGTGACGATTTGAAGTTCCAACACAGTCAGAACCTGTATCTCCGCCACCAATTACAATAACATCTTTTCCTGTTGCCAATACTTGGTTTTCTACTTTTTGACCAAAAAGCACTTTGGTTTGTTGCGATAAGAAATCCATCGCTTGAACTACTCCTTCTGCATCAGCACCAGGAGTTGGCAAACCTCTTCTATCGGTTGCTCCACCACAAAGGACAATTGAATCAAAAGCTTTCAAATCATTGATATCGTAGTTTACACCAACATGTGTATTTACTTTAAATGTAATTCCTTCTGCTTCTAAAACGGCTATTCGACGATCTATAATTCCTTTTTCCATTTTGAAATTTGGAATTCCGTAGCGCAATAATCCTCCGATAGCATCATCTCTTTCGAAAACGGTAACTAAATGTCCAGCTCTATTTAATTGTTGAGCTGCAGCTAAACCTGCTGGTCCTGAGCCAATAACAGCTACTGTTTTTCCAGTTCTTGTTTTTGGAGGCTGTGGTTTAATCCATCCTTCTTTGAAGGCACGTTCGACAATATTTTTTTCAAGATTTTCAATCGATACTGGATCTTCTATTAGTCCTAATACACATGCTTTTTCGCAAGGTGCAGGGCATAAACGTCCTGTAAATTCCGGAAAATTATTTGTAGAATGTAGTATCCAAGAGGCTTTTTGCCATTCGCCTTGGTGTACCATATGATTAAAATCGGGTATCAAATTGCCCAGAGGACATCCACTGTGACAAAAAGGAATACCGCAATCCATACAACGAGATCCTTGTTTTGTAATTTCTACTTCGCTTAGGGGAACTGTAAATTCATTGTAATTTACAACACGTTCTTCTACTGCTATATAGGATTCATCTTCTCTTTCGAATTCTTTAAAACCGGTAACTTTTCCCATTATTTTATGCTGTTAATTCTTCTAACATTTTTTCTTTTTCTATACGTTGCAACGCTTTCTTATAATCAGTAGGCATTACTTTTACAAATTTTGTTAAGCTGTTTGTCCAATCATTTAACAATTCAGTACCTCTAGTACTGCTTGTATAATCAACATGCTTTGATATTAGTGACTTCAAGTCGTCAGCATCAGCACCTTCTATTGTTTCAAAATTTATTGATTCTGTGTTGCACAAACCGTTTACAAATTGGTTTTCAGGATCATAAACGTATGCTATTCCACCGCTCATCCCAGCAGCAAAGTTCCTTCCAGTTTTACCAAGAACAACTATTTTACCACCTGTCATATACTCACAACCGTGATCTCCTACGCCTTCTACAACTGCTGTTGCACCAGAGTTACGAACGGCAAAACGTTCACCAGCGATTCCGTTTATATAGGCTTGTCCTTCGATCGCTCCAAATAAACAAACGTTACCTACTATGATATTGTTTTCTGCAACGAAAGTAGCTTTTGCTGGTTTTTTGATGATTAATTTAGCTCCAGAAAGTCCTTTCCCCAAATAGTCATTGGTATTTCCTTCTACTGTAAACGTTAATCCGTGAGCACTAAAAGCCCCTAAACTTTGACCAGCAGAACCGGTGAAATTGACTTTAATGGTGTCTTCTGGTAAGCCAAGATATCCGTATATTTTTGAAATTTCATTACTTACAATAGCTCCAACCGAACGATTGGTGTTATTTATTGGATAATCCAAAGTCATTTTTTCTTTTCTGTACATGGCGCGATGCGAATCTTTCAAGATTTGGAAATCTAGAACATTTTCTAAATTATGATCTTGCTTTTCGGTATTTCTAACAATTCTTTCACCATAACCGTCTGGAGTATGTAAAATAGCTGATAAATCTAAACCTTTCGCTTTATAATGCGTTATCGCTTTATTGGTGTTGATTTTATGCGTTTGCCCCACCATTTCGGCCAAAGTTCTAAAACCTAACTGAGCCATAATACCCCTTAATTCCTCAGCAACATAATAGAAGAAGTTAATCACGTGTTCAGGAGTTCCTTTGAAGTTTTTACGCAATTCTTTGTCTTGGGTTGCAATTCCTACAGGACACGTATTTAAATGACATTTACGCATCATAATACAGCCTGATGCAACTAATGGTGCAGTTGCAAAACCAAATTCTTCAGCGCCTAATAAAGCAGCAATAGCCACGTCACGACCTGTTTTTAATTGTCCGTCGCATTCTACAACAATTCTACTTCGGAGGTTGTTTAAAACTAGCGTTTGTTGTGCTTCAGCCAATCCAAGTTCCCAAGGAAGACCTGCATGTTTTAAAGATGTTAATGGAGATGCTCCAGTTCCACCATCATAACCTGCTATTAATACCACATCAGCTTTTGCTTTTGCAACACCAGCAGCAATGGTTCCAACACCAACTTCTGAAACTAGTTTCACATTGATACGGGCTTCTCTGTTAGCATTTTTAAGGTCGAAAATTAATTGTGCTAGATCTTCGATTGAATAGATATCGTGGTGCGGCGGTGGCGAAATCAATCCAACATAAGGTGTTGAGTTACGTGTGGCAGCAATATAAGGATCTACTTTTTCGCCAGGTAATTGTCCCCCTTCTCCTGGTTTTGCACCTTGAGCCATTTTAATTTGAATTTCTTTTGCATTAGTTAAGTAATGCGAAGTAACACCGAATCTTCCAGATGCAACTTGCTTTATTGCTGAATTTCGGCTATCACCATTCATATCGGGTTGAAAACGTTTTCTGTCTTCCCCGCCTTCTCCCGAATTCGATTTTCCACCAATACGGTTCATAGCAATTGCCAAGTTTTCGTGAGCTTCTCTCGAAATTGAACCAAGAGACATAGCTCCAGTTTTAAATCGTTTTACGATTTCAGTCCACGGCTCTACTTCATTCAGCGGAATTGGATTGAGATTGTCGAATTCAAATAAACCGCGAATGGTCATCAAATGTTGAGCTTGATCGTTTACTGCTTTTGCATATTCATTGTAGCTCGATTGATCACTCAATCTAACTGCTTGCTGCAGTTTGGAAATAGTAGTAGGATTGAACATATGTCGCTCTCCATTACGTCTCCATCTGTATTCTCCTCCAATATTTAACCCTAATCGGTTTGATATTAAATGGTCTGGATAAGCATATTTGTATCTTTCGCTAATTTCTTTCTCAATTTCATACAATCCAATACCTTGAATTCTAGAAGTAGTGTATGGAAAATATTTTTGAACGAATTTAGAATTAAAACCAACGATTTCAAAAATTTGAGAACCTCTGTACGAATGTAAAGTAGAGATTCCAATTTTGTTCATGATTTTTACAATTCCATTTCCGATGGCTTTATTGAAATTGTGGACTGCTTTTTCTTCATCAATATCCGTAATAAATCCTTCACGCACTTGAACACGGATAATTTCGTTTACCATGTAAGGATTGATAGCACTTGCACCATAACCGAACAACGTAGCAAAATGATGCGGTTCACGTGGTTCAGCAGATTCAATAATAACATCAAAATAGGAACGCTTGCGCAAACGGTTCATTTGATGATTGACATAAGAACAAGCTAATAAAGATGGAATTGGAGCCAAATCCTTATTCACGCCTCTATCCGATAAAATGATGATATTAGTACCTCTTTCTACTGCTTTTGTGACTTGAACGATTAAAGCTTCTAAAGCATCTTCTAAACCATTCAATCCTTTTGACTTTGGGTATAGAATTGAAAAAGTTTCAGCGTGGAAATGGTCTATAGCAATAGCTCTAATTTTTTCTAAATCTTTATTAGAGATAACTGGATTTTGAATTCTTAATTTTCTACATTGTTTGCTTGAAATATCAAAAATATTTCGGTCTTGACCTAAATTTAAACTAATATCAGTTACAATTTCTTCACGAATTCCATCCAAAGGTGGATTGGTAACTTGTGCGAATAATTGTTTAAAATAATTGGCAATTAATTGTGGCCTATCAGATAAAACAGCTAGCGGAGTATCAGTCCCCATTGAACCTAGCGTTTCTTTTCCAGATTGAGCCATTGGAGTAATTACATCTTGAATATCTTCTAAAGTGTAATTAAACAAACGTTCTCTTGTAGCTAAATCGATAGTTTCAATAGAGCAAACTTCAGACGAACTAGGAACATCTTTTAGGTGCAGTCTGTATTGGTTTAACCATTCTTGATACGGTCTTTCAGAAACAATTTTACTTTTTATTTCTTCATCATTAATAATGCGTCCTTCGTTCATATCGACCAAGAACATTTTTCCTGGTTCCAATCTTCCGTGGCTCTCTACATCTTCTGGAGCGATATCGACAACACCAATTTCTGATGCCATAATCAATTTACCACTTTTGGTAACAGTGTATCTTGAAGGTCTCAAACCGTTACGGTCTAATAAAGCACCAACATAATCACCATCTGAAAAAGGAACCGAAGCGGGACCATCCCAAGGCTCCATAATACAAGCATTGTATTCGTAGAATGCTTTACGTTCTGGCGACATCGTTTGGTGTTTTTCCCAAGCTTCTGGTATCATCATCATCATTACTTCAGGCAATGATCTTCCGGTGTGCATCAACAATTCAACCACCATATCCATAGAAGCAGAATCTGATTTTCCTGGGATTATGATTGGGAATAATTTCTCTATTTGTGGACCAAAAACATCGCTTTTCATAATTTCTTCACGAACTCGCATTCTGCTTACGTTGCCACGCAAGGTATTGATTTCTCCATTCTGACAAATATATCTAAACGGTTGCGCCAATTCCCAAGAAGGCATGGTGTTGGTAGAAAAACGTTGGTGAACTAATGCCAAACGTGTAACTAAATCTGTCTGTTGTAAATCAGTATAATAAGGACCAATATCCTCAGGCATAATGATGCCTTTATATATTAGAGTTGTTGTTGATAAACTTGGAATGTAAAAATAGGAGTTTTCAGAAATTTTAGAATTGATGATTGTATGTTCCGTAATTTTACGTGCAGCATATAATTTTGCTTTAAAAGTGGCATCATCAATCGCTTCGCTTTTCCCTATAAATATTTGTTTAATTATAGGTTCTGATGCCAAAGCAATTTCTCCTAATTGAGAAGAATCTACAGGAACATCTCTCCAACCCAAAATAGTTAAACCTTGATTCTTTATTTCTTTTTCAAATATTTCTTTACAAAAAACATATTGATTTTCAGTTTTTGGTAAAAACACCATACCCACAGCATATTCACGTGCATTTGGAATTGCAAAATTACAAACTCTATTGAAATATTCGTGCGGGATATCAATCAATAGACCAGCACCATCACCCGTTTTTCCGTCAGAACTCACACCACCACGATGTTCTAGTTTTACAAGAATTTCTAATGCGTCGTGAATGATTTGATTTGTTTTCTCACCTTTAAGATTACATATAAAACCAGCACCGCAATTTTCATGCTCGAATTCTGGCGAATAAAGACCTTGCTCCTTAATTTTCATGCTTATTATTTTTTATGCAAAAATATATATTTCAGTAATGACATCCATTTTTTATATTTGTGTTTAACTTATTTTTGCTATAATGTTAAAAAACTGTCCAATAAATAACAATTAATCATTCACTTTCACTCAAATTAACAAAATGATAATTTTATTTTAATGTATTAATGGTTTTTGAAGTAAGATTGTTATCATTTTTGCAATTTTATTAAAAATTTTCTAACAATAATTGTTTCAAATTTATATTGGAATAAAAAAGGTTTTGAATTCAGTTGATTTTTGCTATGTTTGTACTCTTTATCAAAGCAAAAAAAATAAAAATAATGGACATACACGAATACCAAGGAAAAGAAATTTTAGCCAGTTATGGCGTGAAAGTGCAACGTGGTTATGTGGCTAACAACCCACAGGAAGCGATTGCGGCTGCCAAACAATTGACTGCCGAAACAGGAACAGGATGGCATGTTATCAAAGCACAAGTTCACGCTGGTGGACGTGGAAAAGGTGGTGGAGTAAAACTTGCCAAAAACTTGCAACAAGTAGAAGAAATTGCAGAACAAATTATTGGGATGCAATTAATTACCCCGCAAACTTCTGCCGAAGGTAAGAAAGTGCATAAAGTTTTAATTGCTGAGGATGTTTATTACCCAGGAGAAAGTGAAACTTCCGAGTTTTATGTATCGGTTTTATTGAATAGAGGGACAGGCCGCAACATGATTATGTATTCTACCGAAGGCGGAATGGATATTGAAGAAGTGGCGGAACACACTCCTCATTTAATTTTTACTGAAGAAATTGATCCATCTGTAGGTCTTCAAGGTTTTCAAGCCAGAAGAATAGCCTTTAATTTAGGTCTTTCAGGAAATGCTTTCAAAGAAATGGTACAGTTTGTAGATGCTTTATACAAAGCTTACATCGGTTCAGACGCTTCTATGTTTGAAATCAATCCAGTTTTAAAAACTTCGGATAATAAAATTATTGCTGTTGATGCCAAAGTAAATTTAGATGATAATGCTTTGTATCGTCATCCAAAACTAGCCGAAATGCGCGACGTTCGTGAAGAAAACCCAATCGAAGTTGAAGCTAAAGAAGCTGGTTTGAATTATGTTGATTTGGACGGAACTGTAGGATGTATGGTGAACGGAGCTGGATTGGCGATGGCAACCATGGATTTAATAAAATATGCAGGTTTTGAACCAGCAAATTTCCTAGACGTTGGTGGAACTGCCGATGCAAAACGTGTAGAATTAGCGTTCCGTATCATTTTGAAAGATCCAAATGTAAAAGCAATTTTGATCAACATTTTTGGAGGAATCGTTCGTTGTGACCGTGTGGCACAGGGAGTTGTTGATGCTTACAAAAATATGGGAGATGCTATTACAGTGCCAATCATTGTTCGTTTGCAAGGAACAAATGCTGAAATTGCAAAAGAATTAATAGATAATTCTGGAATGCCAATTTTATCTGCAGTACAATTTCAAGAGGCTGCTGATCAAGTTAAAAAAGCGCTTTCTTAATTAGAGAAGAATAGTTATAAAATAGGAAATCCTGAGTGAGAGCTCAGGATTTTTTTGTATTCAGTAAAATTTTGATTTGTGAATCATTCAACTTTGATCATTTCAGATGTTATTTCCATAGTATCCAATTTTGAATGGTATTTAAATTTTCGATTGTGAATTTCTAATATTTCAACAAATACTTTTTTCCCGATAAGATCTTTTAAAGCTGAATTTGTTATTTTTTCATAAGTTAAAACATATTCACAAGCAGACTTCCAAATAATTGTAGATTTAAGCTCTATCCCATTTTTAGAATTAATTTCTGTTTGAGTTGAATCTGTTCGGATTACTTTCCATTCTGAATAATTTGGATTTGTATATTCAAATTTCCCTGTTTTAAAATCGGAACATTGCGTATTTTGAGAATAACAAATTGTAAAGAATGTGATTTGAAAAAGTGCGAATAATATTATTTTCATAATTTATTTGCAATTTAAAGTATAATCGCTAATCAGCGCACTAGGAGAAAGATTTAATCGTGTGGTTAGATTTCGAATCATTTCGACAGTAAGTTTTCTTTTGCGATTTAAAATTTCTGAAACTCTGCTTTTTCCACCAATAGCGTCAACCAAATCGATTTGTTTTAGTTGCATTTCTTCCATTCTTATTTTTATGGCTTCTATTGGATCCGGTGCTTCAATTGAATAATTTTTATTTTCAAATTCTTCAATTAATAAAGCAAGAATATCTACTTCATCACTTTCAGGAGTTCCCAATGGAGCATCAAAAAGGAGTTCAAATCTTTTTAAAGCAATTTGATAATCCGATTCAGTCTTTATCGGATTAATGTTCATTTTTAAAATTTTTATTTGCAATTTCTTGTATTCTATCCGATTCTATAATATGAAATCCTCTGTAGTTTTTTTGAGCAATACTAAACATAGCTATAGCCACATCTTCGGCTTGTATGGGTTTGTATTTTTTTATGCTTCCAATAAAGACAAATGAAAAAAGTTTCATAAAAAACGCACCAATTTTTTCTCCCAAACGAAATTCCTTTCGATCTCCCAAAAGCAGTGAAGGTTGCAAAACAGACACACTTTCGAAATTACAGTTTTTGAGAAAATCTTGAATTTTTCCTTTTGTTTTCAAATAGAAATTGCTAGAATTGTCATCAGCACCAAGAGAGGAAATAATCAAAAATTGTTTCACATTATTCCGTAATGCTATAGTTGCAAATTCTTTGGGATATTCAAAATCAACTTTTCTGAATGCCTCCTGACTTCCGGCATTTTTTATGGTTGTGCCAATGGCACAAAAGAAATCGTCACACACAACAAAATTCTGATAATCTTCTGGTTTATCAAAATCGATAATGTGTTGCTTTAATTTCGGATGTCGAATTCCTGAATCTCTTTTCACGAAAGTGATAACCGTTGCATATTCTTTACTATCTAAGAGAAGTTCCAGAAGTTGAGAACCTATTAATCCAGTACTACCAATAACCAAAGCCGTTTTCACAGTTAAGATTTTTTATTTTTCCCAAAATTGAATTTTACTTTCTCTACTACTTGCACTTTCGGAGCAGGTTTTTTGAAAGGTTTCTTTTTTGACGCTGGCTTCGTTTTGGAAGGACTTTGGTCGCCTCTGGCTCTTTCTTCGTCTTTTGGTTTAGCTTTGAACTCTTTTCGTTCCGAAGCTCCATCTTTTGAGGGAATTTCGGCTTTGTGTTTGGCCAAAACAGCTGTTGGATTCTTTGGGTTTTCTTTCGTTCCTCGCAAATGAATCACCAATCCGTTGAGGAAGTTGCGCAACACTTGGTCGCCACATTCTACATAGTTTTCGTGGTTTTCGGCACGGAAAAAAGCACTTAATTCTGTTTTTGAAATTCTAAAATCTACTAATTCAAGGATTTCAACTATTTGATCATCGCGCAACATCAAGGCTACACGCAGTTTTTTGAATATATCGTTGTTTGTCATTTTTTATATGTTTATTGTTTTTGGTTTATTGTTTATAGTTGATGAGCAAACAACAAACTATAAACAATAAACTACAAACCATTAGAAAAGCCAAAGATAAGCATTTGCAAATCCATCTCGCCATAATTTTTCGTTATGTTGACCGCCTTTCACAATCTTCTTTTTGGTCAATTTCATACATTCGCAACGTTTTTCAGAAACTAAATCGTCTATTTTATTGAGATCTGTAATCATATCGGCATCACCTTCGTTATCTCCGCAAAGAAAATAAATTTTGGTTTTAAGCTTTGGAATTGTATTCGTCAATTCGATAATTTCCTTTCGGTTAAACCAAAATGCGGGTGAAAAAATTCCTGCTTTCCCAAAGACTTCTGGATATTTCAAAATCGCATAATACGAAACTAATCCACCAAGTGAACTTCCCATAATTGCAGTGTTTCGGGAGTTGGGCTTTGTTCTGTATTTCTTGTCGATTTCTGGCTTGAGCGTTTTTACAATAAATTCTAGATAATTATCAGCATATCCACCGCCGTATTTTGCGTTTTTGTATGGAGTTAACTCGTTCATTCGCTTTTCGTTTCCGTGTTCAATCCCAACGATAATAACCTGTGCGTTCAGGCTATCTAGTTTTTCGTCAACATTCCATTCGCCTACAAAAGAAGTTTTAGCATCAAAAAGATTTTGCGCATCGTGCATATACATCACTGGATATTTCTTTTGCGAAGTCTCGTAATTCTTGGGCAAATAAATCCAAATTTTCTTGGCAGTATTCAATTGTGGTGATTCAATGGTAAAAGTAGAAACCTGTTTTGAAACCGTATTTTGTTTCGCCAGTTCGCCTTTTAGGCTCGGGTGCTGAGCAATAGTTTTTCCTGTCGCTACAAAAAGAAGGATAATTAGTATTAATCGTTGCATCATTGCCGCGTTTTGAGTTTTGAATAAAAAACAATATTTTAGCTAAAAATAACAAATTTGATGCCTACTCACGAAGAAAAAATCAGTTTACTTTTAGAAATGATAGCTTTTGCCACAATTGATGGTAATTTGCATCAAAAAGAATATTTTTTTTTGGCTATTGTTGCTGATGAATTAAAGATTAGCAAAGCCATTTTTAATGATTTGTTTCATCAGGAATTGCCTCCTATCGTTATCAAATCGGAATTTGAGCGGTTTCATCAGTTTTATCGTTTGGCTTTATTGATGCATTCTGATGGAGTTTTGCACCCTAAAGAAGAAGTTGCCATTTTGCAAATAGGAATCGATATAGGACTTAATCCGGTGCTTACCAACCGCATTCTCAAAATGATGAAAAAGACGCAAAGCCCAATAATTGAAGCGGATCTTTTACTGCAAATCTTCAAAGAGCAGCACAATTAATTTTTATTTTTTTTGATAAAGGCATCTCATTTCAAAATTTGCAGTAATTTGTTAAACCTTATATTATTCAAATAGTCTAACTTTTGATGTTTTTAATTTAATATATTTTTTGATGATTTTGTAAAGGGAGAAATAACACAAAACCACAAATATCAACTTTGATATGGTTTAGTTAAACAAACGGTTACTACATTAAATTAACAATACTAATTATCTAATTTTAAAACAAAAACCAATGAATCGATTTAAAATATTATTGTTATTGATTGTTATGTCTTCTTGTAATAAAGTTGAAAGTACTGACACTATAATTTCAGAATATATGTTTGTAAAATCTTCCTCAACATATACTGTAGTAGTTGAAAAAAACATCACTTATGGTCAAGGACTCAGCCATCAGGCATTAAATAGCACTACTTATTCAACTATGGATTTAAAATTAGACGTTTATAAACCTGCGAATACTGCTAAAAAACGACCTGCCATATTATTAATTCATGGAGGAGGATTTTCTGGTGGCGATAAAAGCGACGTTAACATTGTAAATATTGCAAATTACTTTGCTTCAAGAGGATGGGTAGCTTTTTCTATAAACTACCGATTAATGAGAGATTTAGGCACAATACCTACGCAATGGGTTCAATATGCACAAAATAATGTAGCATCCACTGACCAATTTCAATTCAGGGCGATGTACCCGGCACATAGAGATGCTAAGGCTGCAGTTAGATGGCTCGTAGCAAATGCAGCTAATTACAATATTGATACAAATTACATAACGGTTGGCGGAGGTTCGGCTGGTGCTATTACTGCTGTGACGCTGGGAATAACAAATCCAACAGATTTTACTAACGAAATCTCTTTGACTTTAGATCCTAGCTTATCAACTACCAATTTGAATCAGACTTACATCATAAAAACGATTTTAGACTTTTGGGGTAGCGGTGTGGCTGTTAATGCAACAAATAACATTTATGGGTACCAACGTTTTGATCCTTCAGACGCTCCAATTATGATTGCCCATGGCACTGAAGATACTACTGTACTATATACCAATGCTACTGAATTACGAGATAAATACACCTCAACAGGTGCTAATTACAAATTATACACTCTTACAGGCAGAGGACACAGTCCCTGGGATGCCATTGTAGATGGAAAAACATTAAGCCAGATTTCATTTGATTTTATTGTGGAACAGCAAAAACTTATTGTGGAATAATAGGCAAAATTCAATAGAAGTTTTTCAATGGTAGTTTTGTACTACTGTAAGCTATTGTGCTTCGATTTTTACGTAAACGCAAATGGTCAAAACGTATAATGAATTGGGATTTGTTAATTTAAAATAGAATTAGATTTGACAACTTTTGGAAAGTTATCAAATCTAAAAAACATCAAAAAATCTATTTCTCCCCCAAAATTTCCGTCAGAACCTTTCCCTCAGTACCGTTTGGCATTTCCAATTTGAGTTTTAATGCTAGCGTTGGAGCAATTTCAGTAATTTCTTTTTTATCGAAACTTTCTCCTGCTTTTATTTTCCAACCATAGAAAAGCAAAGGAGCGTGCGTGTCATAAGCATAAGGTGTTCCGTGAGAAGTTCCAGTTGCACCATATTCTATATATCCGGGTTTGTCCAACACCACCAAATCCCCATTTTGGGAAACATCATAACCGTTATTGATAAAATTTAGAAAATAATCATTTCCTGTTGAAGCCAAAATCTCTTCCTCGGTGTACACTCTTTTTACTTGCTCCTGCGTCATCATATAATCCTTGAACGCTTGTTTTACTTTTGCCAATTCTAAACCTTTGGATTTGATTAAATCTTTGTTGAAATAGATATTAAAATTTGAATATTCCACGACTAGATTTTCACCAAAAGTTGCAGTAGAAAATTCTTTTATCGCTTTAGAAATATCTTTAGACGGAACATTTTTTACATTGTATTTATGATCTTTCAAATGAGTTGCGTTTTCAGCACAAGCGTGATCGGCAGTCAGAAAAAGCAAATAATTATCTTTACCAACTGTTTTGTCTAAGTAATCCAAGAAATCAGCAATAGTAAGATCTAATCGCAAATACGTGTCTTGCAATTCCATTGATCTTGGTCCTAAAATGTGACCCACATAATCAGTCGATGAGAAACTAACCGTCAAGAAATCGGTGATATTGTCTTTTCCTAATGCTTCTTTCTCTATCGTTTTTTTGGCAAAATCAGCCAATAAATTATTTCCAAAAGGAGTCGAACGCATTATTTCGGCACCGTGTTTATCATACATTGCTTTTAGATTGTATGGAAAAACAGGTTTTTCACAATTGTATAATTTGCCTTCATACGGATTGTCATCGGGCAAACTTTCGTTATAATCTGCCGCAGGTTTCAATAAACTCCAACCTTTATTGATGTAAGACAGATAGCTTTTCTCGTTATTGAATTGAGTTACCCAATCCGGAAGAGTTGAACCATAAAATGTACTTGAAATAAACGCCCCTGTTCCACTGTACCAAAAAGCCCAATTCGCAAAATGTCCTGCTGGCAAAATAGCACCGCGATCTTTCAAACTCATCCCGATTACTTTTCCTTGGAAATTGGTTCCCAATCGCAATTCGTCAGTAATGGTAGTGCTTAACAAGTTTTTTGGAGACATTGCTCCTTCTTTAGCTGTTCCGTCTCCCACAGTTTTTACTGAAGCATCATCAGTGCAATACATTGATTTTCCTAACTTTCGACTATACCAATCATTACCTACAATTCCATTTACTGATGGAGTCGTTCCGGTGTAAATAGATGCGTGTCCTGGTCCGGTATATGTAGGCATATAATTAAAATTAGCGTTGTGAAAAACAAATCCTTTTTCCATCAAACGCTTGAAACCATTGGGAGAAAAATCGTCCGAAAAACGATATAAATATTCCATTTTCATTTGATCGACAACTATTCCAACTACTAATTTTGGTCGTTGTTGCGCTTGAACATTCGAAATTAAAACTAAGGACAAAAACAAAAATAACTTTTTCATAAATGTGAATTTTATTGGTACAAAAATACGGATTCGCATTTTAGAAACTTGAATGTTAGAGAAATTTTGGAGGAAAATTAATTAAAACTTAACCTGAATCTGAAACCGATTATTATAAAATTTAAACCACAAAGAATTTTAATAACTTGTTCTGGAGCTAAATTAGATTGAAGCAATAAATAATGTCTGCGGAGTACTCTTTTTGCGAAAAATCGATGTAGATATTCAGTTGCTTTTTATTTAATCTTGGGCTAAATTAATCGATAAAAACCAAATCTTTGAAAATTTAGTCCTTGATTTAATTAAATGCCATTTCATTAAATATTTTACCTAAAACTAAGACAATTCTAGATAGTTTTAGGTTTGAATTTAAGTTTTTTACTTTAAAATAATGCCGATATAGTATAAACTTAAGGACTATTTTATAAATATTACTGGTATAAGATTCACTTATTATGCTTTTTCAAATTCAAATATATAAAAAAGACAACCGTTTCCAGTTGTCTTTTAAAATATAATAGATAAACAATATTGTATTAAGCGATTTTTGCCAATATAGAATTGAATGTTTCGCTTGGTCTCATTGCTTTGCGTGTTAATTCTGGATTGGGTTGATAGTGGCCACCAATGTTTTGTGGTTTTCCTTGAGATTCAATTAACTCCGCATTGATTTTATCTTCATTTGCAAAAAACTCAGCAGCGATTGGAGCGAATACTGCTTTCAATTCAGCGTCTTTGTCTTGTGCTCCCAAAGCTTCTGCCCAATACATTGTCAAATAAAAATGAGAACCACGGTTGTCAATTTGTCCTACTTTACGTGCTGGAGATTTATCGTTGGCCAAGAATTTTTCAGTAGCTACGTCAAGAGTTTCTGCTAAAATCATTGCTTTTGGATTATTTTGAGTTTGTGCTAAATGCTCTAATGAAGCACCTAAAGCCAAGAATTCTCCTAATGAATCCCAACGCAAATAGCCTTCTTGTGAAAACTGTTCAACGTGTTTTGGAGCCGATCCACCTGCACCAGTTTCGAACAATCCACCACCATTCATCAATGGAACTATCGAAAGCATTTTGGCAGAAGTTCCCACTTCAAGAATGGGGAATAAATCAGTTAAATAATCCCGCAATACATTACCCGTTACTGAAATCGTATCTAGTCCCTTTATGATTCTTTCTAATGTAAAGCTGGTCGCTTCGATAGGATTAAGAATTCGAATATCTAGACTTGTTGTATCGTATTCTTTTAAATATTGAGTTACTTTTTCGATTAATGCTCTATCGTGAGCCCTGTTTTCGTCCAACCAAAATACGGCTGGTGTATTGGATAAACGCGCTCTATTTACGGCTAATTTTACCCAGTCTTGAATAGGAGCATCTTTCACTTGACACATTCTGAAAATATCATTTGCCTCAACAACTTGTTCCATTAGTACAGCCCCATTAGTATCTACAACTCGAACAACTCCGTCCAATTTCAATTGAAACGTTTTGTCATGCGAACCATATTCTTCCGCTTTTTGAGCCATCAAGCCTACATTTGGAACACTTCCCATAGTTGTTGGGTCGAATGCACCGTGTTTTTTACAAAAATCGATAGTGGCAGTATAAATTCCAGCATAGCATCTATCTGGTATGATGGCTATGGTATCTTGTTGCTTACCTTCTTTATTATACATCTGTCCCGATGTACGAATCATTGCTGGCATTGAAGCATCTACAATAACATCAGAAGGGACTTGGAGATTGGTAATTCCTTTTTCGGAATTTACCATTGCCAATGCCGGACCGTTTTCGATAGCTTGGTCTATTGCCCCTTTTATTTCGGCTTCTTTTGCATTTCCTGCAATTTTAGCATAAATATCGCCTAAACCGTTTCGGGTGTCCACATTTAATTCATTAAATAATATTGCATATTTTTCAAAAAAAGCTGCGAAATACTCTTCGACAATAGCTGCAAAAATAATTGGATCAGAAACTTTCATCATCGTGGCTTTCAAATGAACCGAAAGCAGAACGTTTTCTTCTTTGGCTTCTTTGATTGTTTTGGCAACAAAAGTTTTTAAAGCATTTAAGTTCATTACAGAACTATCGATGATTTCGCCCACTTTTAATGGAGTACTCGCTTTTAAAACGGTCGTTGAACCATCTTTGGCAACAAATTCTATTTTTACATCAGTCGCTTCTGTAAGCGTAACTGATTTCTCACTTCCGTAAAAATCACCCGTTTGCATTGAAGCTACTTTAGTTTTAGATTCAGAAGACCAAGCTCCCATAGAATGTGGGTTGGCTTTGGCGTAATTTTTCACTGCTTTTGGAGCTCTACGATCTGAGTTTCCTTCACGTAAAACTGGATTTACAGCCGATCCTAAAATTTTAGAATATTTTGCTTTAATAGCAATTTCATCTTCATTAGTTGGTTCCTCAGGAAAATTAGGCACTGTATAACCGTGAGATTGCATTTCAGCAATAGCCGACTTTAATTGAGGTGTCGATGCAGAAACATTGGGTAATTTTATGATGTTGGCCTCTGGAGTGTTAGCTAATTGACCTAATTCTGATAAAGCATCTACTACTTTTTGGTCTTCTTTCAAAAACTCAGGAAAATTGGATAAAATTCTTCCAGCAAGAGAAATATCTCTAGTTTCAATTTCAATATTAGAAGTTGCTGTAAATGCTTGAACAATTGGTAAAAAAGAATAAGTGGCTAACAAAGGAGCTTCGTCTGTAAGCGTGTAAAAAATTTTAGATTTCGTTGACATTTTTAAAAATTTTTTTTTAATGTATATTTCGGGTTGCAAAGGTAAGAAAAACGTTTTCGCAATTGGATAATCACCTGATTTAGTTTAAAAAATTATGAAATTATGATTAATTAATTTCCTAAAAGCGAATTTTTGAAAAATAGGTTCTTTTTTTATCGAAATGAAAATTCAAGGTATTCGTCCAAAAGAAGGTGGAACTGTTTTTATAACAAAAGGACTGTTTTTATCAAAAAAAACTCCCAAATGAATTGGGAGTTTTATAACAAAGTGATAGTAAACTATCTTCTTTTATCTCTAATCTTAGCTTTTTTACCAGTAAGTTCTCTAAAGTAGTAAATTCTAGCTCTACGAACAGCACCTTTTTTGTTGATTTCAATTTTTTGCAAAGCTGGCAAGTTTACTGGGAAGATACGCTCTACTCCAATTGCACCTGACATTTTACGAATAGTAAAAGTTTCTGTGTTTCCAGAACCTCTTCTTTGAATAACAACACCTTTAAAAAACTGGGTTCTTGTTTTTTCACCCTCTTTAATTTCATAGAAAACTGTGATTGTATCTCCAGCTCCGAATACAGGGAAATCTTTTCTTGTTACAAATTCGTCTTGAACGAATTTCAATAAATCTGCCATTTTATTTTATATTTATGGTTTTAAAAAGAGCAACATTCACGGTTTTCGCCAGAGGTTGGTCTAATGAGGGTGCAAATGTACTTCTTTTTTGGTAATTTACAAACTTTTTTTTAGTGGTCAGTGTTCAGTTTTTTAGTGTTCAGTTAGTCCATAATATTCAGTTGGTATTTAACTACTTAACTCTTTTTTATTTCCAACAGACTGATTACTAAAAGCTGACCACTGACCACTTTATTTACTCCAAAAGATCCGGTCTTCTATTTTTAGTATGTTCATACGCCATATCTTCTCTCCATTTGTCAATTTTGGCAAAATTTCCGCTGGTGAGAACTTCTGGAACCTTCCAGCCTTTGTAATCGGCAGGTCTGGTGTAGATTGGTCCCGACAATAAATTATCCTGAAAACTATCTGTCAAAGCCGAGGTTTCGTCACTCAAAACACCGGGGATTAATCGAATTAAAGCATCGCACAAAACCAACGCTCCTAATTCTCCGCCACTCAAAACATAATCGCCAATAGAGATTTCTCGTGTGATAAAATGGTCACGAACACGTTGATCCACGCCTTTATAATGACCACAAAGAATAATGATATTCTCGTACATCGACATCGTGTTGGCCATTTTTTGGTTCAAAGTTTCTCCATCGGGAGACATATAAATGATTTCGTCGTAGGTTCTTTCGCTTTTCAAATGCGTGATACAATCGTCAATAGGCTGAATATTCATCACCATTCCAGCACCGCCACCATAGGGATAATCATCTACACTTTTTTGTTTGTTGGTCGTGTAATCTCGTAAATTATGAAAGTGAACTTCCACAATTCCTTTGTCGATGGCACGTTTCATCATCGAAGCCTCAAACGGACTTCGCAATAATTCTGGGAGCACGGTAATAATATCGATGCGCATACTATTTTTTTTAGGTTGCAAAGGTACAAAGTTTTTTTTCAGAAGCTAAGTTCAGTATTTCATTACTATCTTGCGTTCTAAACTGGATTTTCATTGCGGTCTGCGCTAGGGAAATGTGCTAGAGCGTAAGATTTTTAATTAAATTTGTATGGTATAAAGTAAAATTATACGAATAAGTATTAGCAAAAACATGCGTATAACATACCAAATTAGAACAAAAAGTAAATTTTATAAGCATAAAAAATAGTTAGGCGAAATGTTAAAAACGACAATCGCATAAAATTTATCTTAAAAACACTAACTTTGAAAAATAATTATTTTTGTAAATAATATGGAAATTGAAATTAAGAATTTCGGACCGATTGATAATTTAAAATTTGACTTAGCCAATGACTTACATCTAATCTATGGTCAAAATGCAATAGGAAAATCATATGCAACTTATTGTTTGTATTGTTTAATTAAGAATATTAAAAACAAATCGATAGGTAGTCGTTTTATTTATAGAGAAACAGAAGAAAATGTTTTTTTTAAATTTATAAAACCGAAAATTAAAAGTTTAAAAATTGATAAATCGATTGATATTACAAAAGATTTTATAGAATTTATAGAAAATGAGTTAAAAAGTATAATACTTGAAGGTTTACAAAATTCATTATTAAATACTTTTTCATCGCTAAAAAACCTAAAAAACAGATATTCTCAAAAGAACTATGAATTTATAATTTCAATATCTAAATCAGAAAAGATAACAATCTTTTCAAATGATGATGGCGAATTAGATTTGAAATATGAGAATAACTTCAAGAAATTAGAATTATTTCAAAAAACTACAAAGTCAACAAAATTTTCACTAAACTTAAATGGATTAAAAGAATTTGGAAAGCCTAGCGAAGAAGATTTTATCAATGAGTTTACTCGTTTTTCTTTTGTTAAAATAAACCAAATTTTAAGAAAACTAGACTTTAACATACGAGATATATATTACTTACCCGCTAGTAGATCAGGACTGTATCAAGCGTTAAGTGCATTTACTCCAATTATTGCTGAACTTACGCAAAACAGATTTTTTATGCAAAATAAAAGCATAGAACTTCCGTCCTTATCAGAACCATTGGCCGATTATTTTATTGATTTGTCTACTGTAGACAAAAAACATATTAATAATGAATTTGAAGAAATTATTAAACTTCTACAAAATGATATTCTTAGAGGAGAAGTTGATTACAATGAACAAACGAGAAGAATACTATATAAACCAAATGGTGTAGACCTTGAATTAAATTTATCAGAAGCTTCGTCAATGGTGTCAGAGTTATCACCATTGGTATTATATTTTAAGCATATACTAAATAATAAATATGCCTCATCAAAAAACAGAGATCCATTTTTTTACGATCCATTTTATAGTGATTATAATAAAAAGAAAAATAGAGGATACGATATTTTATTTATAGAAGAACCAGAAGCTCATCTTCATCCCGAAGTACAAGTAAAATTAATTGAGATATTTGCAAAATTAACTCAATTAAAACTTAAAATTTTTATCACATCACACAGTAATTATATGTTCAATAAGTTGAATAACTTATTAATAAAAAAGGAAATAGATAAAAATACCGTAATGGTCTATCATTTAGTTCGAAATGCAGATGGAACTACAGCAAATAGTGAAATGAAAGTTACTGAAGATGGAATAAACGACGAAAATTTTCAAGACGTTTCTGAACAATTATATTATGAACGATTAGATTTTTTAGAAAAAAAGAATGATTAGTAAGATAAAAGAACATGCTGAATTATCTAATTATGTAGAGGACACGTGTTGCGAAAATGGTATTTGTGTAAGTTTTGATGAAGGTGTTGAATCAGATTCTTATGCTATAATTAAAGTTGATAATTATTACAACTCTATAAACATTGAACACAGACCCGCTTCTATTGATTGTCTTATAATTAGAGAATGCGAAGAAAAAGGATATGGATTAACTCTCGTAGAATTAAAAAAAATCGATACGGGAAAGGGATTTGAAGTGAAGAACATGAAGGAAAAATTTTCCACAACATTATATGATTTCATCAAAAATAAATTTAAAGACCCTCTAGATATTGAGTATTCCGATATTAAACTTTTTTTTGTTTCTAATCAAGAAATTTACAAACGAGATCTTGGATTAAAAATGGAGGTATTGATAAATGTTCGTTTTAAATTCAACGAACGAACACTAATGATTATACCCAAAATGCCAACTCCTACAATTAAAAAATGTTATTAATCAAACACTTCGCCTAAAAGCCATTTTGATATAGCTGGAGTTTAGTGAAATTATCGTTTCGCATCAAGTTTTCGTTAAGCCAAAAATTGAACGGTTACGAACTTTCAGCCATCGCAAAGCCCCAAACCGTTAAAACCGAAATTATATAAAAATTATTCCATTAAAAAGCACTTATGGCTACTCGCCATTTGTATTTTTAACCAAAAAAGCCCCAAAAGGGGCTTTTTCAATATACAAAACTCAAGCTTATTTGCTCAAATACATTTTTCTTCGAGAATACAATTCATAAAACTGGTCGTCTTTCAAATCATCTATAAACAAAATGCTTTCTCCTGTTGATTTCATTTCTGGTCCCAAAGCTTTGTTCACATTATGAAACTTGCTGAAAGAAAAAACCGGTTGCTTGATGGCAAATCCTTTCAATTGTGGATTGAAGTCAAAATCGGTTACTTTATTTTCTCCTAGCATAACTTTCGTAGCATAATTTACATACGGTTCTCCGTAAGCTTTCGCAATAAAAGGAACGGTACGAGACGCTCTAGGATTCGCTTCGATGATGTAAACAATATCATCTTTTATCGCAAATTGTATGTTGATTAAACCAACTGTTTGTAAGGCCAAAGCGATTTTCTTAGTATGATCTTTTATTTGAGTCATCACAAATTCACCCAAATTGAAAGGTGGTAAAGTCGCGTTACTATCGCCTGAATGCACACCACAAGGCTCGATGTGTTCCATTATTCCTATGATATAGACGTTTTCTCCATCGCAAATCGCATCGGCTTCCGCTTCAATCGCACCATCTAAATAATGATCTAAAAGCAATTTATTTCCTGGAATCGTTTTCAATAAATTGATAACGTGTTCTTCTAATTCTTGTTTGTTGATTACGATTTTCATTCCTTGACCACCCAAAACATAAGAAGGGCGAATCAATAAAGGAAAATCTAAAGTATCGGCCAATGCTGAAGCTTCGTCAGCAGTTTCGGCAATTCCAAATTGTGGAAAAGGAATTTTTAAATCGGTTAAAAGCTCTGAGAATCTTCCTCTATCTTCGGCTAAATCCAAAGCGTCAAAACTGGTTCCAATAATTTTTATGCCGTATTTGGCTAATTTTTCCGCAATTTTCAAAGCCGTTTGCCCGCCCAATTGCACGATAACACCTTCTGGTTTTTCGTGTTGAATGATGTCGTAAATATGTTCCCAAAATACAGGCTCGAAATACAATTTATCGGCAGTATCAAAATCAGTCGAAACCGTTTCGGGATTACAGTTAATCATTATGGTTTCATACCCACATTCTTTAGCTGCCAAAACACCGTGAACACAAGAATAATCAAATTCGATTCCTTGTCCAATTCTATTAGGGCCAGAACCTAAAACAATTATTTTTTTCTTTTCGGTTACGATACTTTCGTTGTGAACGTAACGTTCTCCGTTTGCTTTTTCGATTTCAGCTTCAAAAGTCGAATAATAATAAGGTGTCAAAGCCTTGAACTCAGCAGCACAAGTGTCAACCAATTTGAAAACACGATTGATATTCATAGTCATACGCAACGTATGTATCTGACTTTCCATACAACCCAGCATGTGTGCAATTTGTCTGTCGGCAAACCCTTTTTGTTTCGCTTCCAAAAGTAATTCTCTTGGCAAAGTTTCCAATTTAAAACTAGAAATTTCTTTTTCTAACGTATATAATTCCTCGTATTGTTTCAAGAACCACATATCAATTTTAGTGATTTCGTGAATGCGACTCAACGGAATTCCCAACGCGATAGCGTCATAAATGACAAAGACACGATCCCAACTTGCAAAAGTCAGTTTCTCGATAATTTGTTCGTAATTGGCGTATCCTTTTCCGTCTGCTCCTAACCCATTTCGTTTTATTTCTAATGATTGAGTCGCTTTATGCAAAGCTTCTTGAAACGAACGTCCAATTCCCATAACCTCACCAACGGATTTCATTTGAAGTCCCAAAGTTCTGTCGGCACCTTCGAATTTATCGAAATTCCAACGTGGAATTTTTACAATCACATAATCTAAAGTCGGTTCGAATAATGCTGAAGTCGATTTGGTAATTTGGTTTTGCAATTCATCTAAATTGTAACCCAAAGCTAGTTTCGAAGCAATTTTTGCAATAGGATAACCTGTTGCTTTAGATGCCAAAGCAGAAGAACGCGACACGCGAGGATTTATTTCAATCGCAACAATATCTTCTTTATCGTCAGGCGAAACGGCAAACTGTACGTTACAACCGCCGGCAAAATTTCCGATACTACGCATCATTAAAATAGCATAATCACGCATTCTTTGGAAAGTCGTGTCAGACAAAGTCATCGCTGGTGCAACGGTAATAGAATCTCCGGTGTGAATTCCCATTGGATCCATATTTTCGATAGAACAAATAATTACAACATTATCGTTTTTATCTCTCAGCAATTCCAATTCGTATTCTTTCCATCCCATCAAAGCCTTGTCAATCAAGACTTCGTGAATAGGTGATGCTTCTAACCCACGAGTCAAAAGCTCATCAAAATCTTCTTTTTTATATACAATTGCCGCTCCGGTTCCACCTAAGGTAAACGAAGGACGAATTACCAATGGAAAGCCATATTCTTGCGCGATTTCTTTACCACGAAGATAAGAAGTACAAATCTCTGCAGGAGCAGAAGGCACATTGATTTTCTTCAATAATTGTTTAAATTGCTCACGATCTTCGGTAATATTGATAGCGTTTACATCGACACCTATTAATTTTACTCCAAAATCCTGCCAAATTCCTTTTTCATCAGCTTCCAAGCATAAATTCAAAGCGGTTTGTCCTCCCATTGTAGGCAAAACAGCATCAATTTGTGGATGTTCTTTTAAGACTTTAATAATGGATTTAGTGGTCAAAGGCAATAAATAAATATGATCCGCCATCGATGGGTCGGTCATTATCGTTGCAGGATTCGAGTTAATCAAAATAACTTCAATTCCTTCTTCACGAATGGAACGCGCGGATTGAGAACCTGCATAATCAAATTCGCACGCTTGACCGATAACGATTGGACCTGAACCTATAATTAAAACCGATTTTATGGAAGTGTCTTTTGGCATATGTTTTTGTTTTTTTGGTTTAAAGTTTCAAGTTTAAGGTTAGTTGAGCAACTTGAAACCTAAAACTTGAAACCTTTTTAATGATAAGGTATAAAAAAAGGCGATACTAAAAAAAGTAACGCCTTTATGATGTTTATAGAAACATTATTTTTTATGTCTTGGTTCGCAAGAAACAGTCAATTTATGTCTTCCCTTAGCTCTACGACGAGCCAGGACTTTTCTTCCATTTGCAGATTCCATTCTGTCCATGAATCCGTGCTTATTTCTTCTTTTTCTTTTCGATGGTTGAAACGTTCTTTTGCTCATTGCTTTGTATCTTTAAAAAATGTATTTAATTGTCTTTGGAGGTTTTGAATTCCGTTATTCTAAAACCGAGTGCAAATATACAAAGACTTTTATTTCTGGCAAGTGGTTTTATAATTTTTTTTTTAATTCCTTTTGCTATCTTTGCTGATATAAATTT
>JAYVIK010000218.1:0-26938 GCA_043770265.1 Flavobacterium sp.
AATAAATGCCAAGAATTCTCGCCATAGATTACGGACAAAAACGCACAGGAATAGCCGTTACCGATGAATTGCAAATTATAGCTTCGGGATTGACAACCATTCCATCAGCCACAGCTATAGATTTTTTAAAAACTTATTTTGCCAATGAAAGAGTTGAAGCAGTACTCATTGGTGAACCCAAACAAATGAACGGTCAACCATCAGAAAGTGCTTCTATAATTAAAGGATTTGTGACACATTTTACCAATCATTTTCCGGATATGAAAGTCATTCGCGTGGATGAACGTTTTACTTCAAAAATGGCTTTCCAAACGATGATTGATAGTGGATTGAGTAAAAAACAACGTCAAAACAAAGCACTCATCGACGAAATATCGGCAACGATAATGCTTCAAGATTATTTGACACGAAAGATGTTTTGAAGCATTAATCTTGGGTTAAGTTTATGGTTTTACCACTATTTTCGTTATTTTAAGAATGTTTTCTGATAAATTAGTTAGCCAAATTAATTGCTCAATTACCAATTGTGCTTCGCGCATTTTAAGTTTAAATGCTTCGCTGTTTACATCACTTCCTTTCAATACTTCTTGCTCCCGAATTTTCTTTAATTCAATTAAACTATTATTTAAATTTTCGTTAGATTGAGCATCGATTTCTATTTGATTATGTTCCTCTTTCAAAAGAGAAATAGCAGCATCAAGGTTTTTTACTATCGTATCGAATATGGTATTAAATGATTCAGAAGCTTTAGTTGTTTTGTGCGATTGCGTATAAGTCCCTAAAGAAGCAGCCGACGAAAGTAAAGCATTATTAATTACCGTAAATTTATAAACCTGTTGCAATTTGTCTTGTTTTGATTTGGGTTCTTGCAACATTCTTTGAAAAGAAGCCATTAAATTTCCAATTTCGATAAAAGCTTGATTTCTGGCGAGTCGATAACTTGCGTTAACCCCTTCTTTGCTATTGTACAAAATAGAAATTTGTTTTAAATAATTTCTGTTGGCTTCAATCGAATTTTTAATATTTTCATTAGTATTTAATGATTCCCAGTAAGGCCATAAAAAGTGATTTGCTAAAATCGCCAAAATCGCCCCGACAAAAGTATCTAAAACACGATATAAAATTATATTGCCATCACTAGGGTTTACTATCGCAAAAATAAAAATAACGTGCAGGGTTATAAACGTTGTGCCAATTTTATAATTGGATGGATTAAAAGTCAATCCTAAAATCAAAAATAAAATGGTTAGTACGGCAAGAATGGTTGAGGTGGGTTGCAATGCCAAAATGGCAAAACCAATAACGCCACCAATGAGTGTTCCTATAAAGCGATTTAGAGTTCTTTCTTTTGTGAGTCCATAGCCTGGGCGCATAATGACTACAATGGTCAATAATATCCAATACACATTTTCAAAAGGAAGTACTTTTCCAATTATCAATCCGAGTAACAATGTGGAAGTAATTCGTAGAGAATGCCTGAATTCAAGCGAAGAAAAACTGAAATTTTCGACCAAAGTGTTTAATGGATAATAATGCGAAATAGTTAATTTTTCTAATTCGTTGTCCCTTCCATTAAGATCTTTTAGCTTTACGGTTGAGGTGTAAGCACGTTCTAATGTTTTTATTTTTTCTACTTGTTTTTCAGCGTAATGCAGCATATTTGTTAGCATATTGACCCCTTCTAAAGCTTCCAATTCTCCCAGTGTTTTCTCGTAATCGGCTATAGCAAACTCAAAAGAAAATAAGTTTTCAACCAAATTGTTTTTTTGAATGTATTGCTTTCTTTTTTTGATTTTTTTGGACAACGATTTTAAGTTTTTGGCCAAATTATAAGCCAAGCTTTGATAGGTCATTAAAACTTTTGGATGGTCATCAAATTTCTGGTGCAATTTGTTATGATCAAACGAGGTTGAAACAGCTAATTCCATTATTTCGACCAAAGACATAAATGCCAAAAGCATTTTTCTGTTTTGATGTGAAGATCCATAATCAGTCCGATTTCTAACCAAAACTTCCCGAATATTTTCGTGAATATCATTCAGCTGAACCTGAAGAATCAATTGTTTTCGAGTTATTTCTTTTCGGTCGGAATTCAATTCCCACAAATCGCCTCTTAATTTTAAGTATTTAGCTGTCAATTTAATGCACTCTACAATTTGTAGCTCAGTATAACGATGCGGATTGATGTAATAAAAAATAATAGAAATGAGTAAGTAAAATAAGCCGCCTGCAAGCAAAAGTCCTGAATGTTGTAGCATTTCCAAACCTTTGTGTGAGTGTGCAAGCGAAATGGAAAGTATCATTAATGCCGAAAAGGCAACCATTGTAGCACGTTGTCCGTAAACAGCAAGCATTGACAATAGGAAAACTAAAATGGCAAATACAGGATAAAAAAGAATTGGATAAGGAAACGTTGCATTAATTATTAAATTGACACCAGCAAGAATAAATACAGTAACTAATAAACCATTGATTTTGTGTTTCAAGTTACTCGGAGTGTCGCTTGGGAATGTAAATAAGGCACCAATGGCGATGGTGAGACCCATTTCTAAATTGCCTAAATACGAAAACACAAATGCAGGTATAATAGCAGAAAGAGCCACTTTGATAGCGTTGTGTAAATTAGTGCCAATAGTAAAGTCCTTTATTTTTGGAATCATATATTTTTGATAATTTACAAAGGTAAGATTTGTGATAACTATTCAGCCTCAACAAAGATTCGACACAGATTTCACGGATTTTTTTTGCAATTTTTAAAGAAACATACAAATTTATTGCTTCGAAACTAAAAACAACTCAAATTGGTGTGATTTTTTCATTCAGAATCTGTGTAATTTGTGAAATCTGTGTGTTTTTTCTTTAAATCGTGTGCAAATTTACTTTGGGCTGAATAGTTACGATTTGTGTTATATTAGATCCGATTTTATGCCTTTGATTTTTAAACTAAATTTAATTATCAATCAAGGATAATTGAATGCACATTTTTTTACTATTTTTGCAAACTGAATTTAGGAAATGGAATTCTGATTTATCAGTAGTAATACTTAATATAACACCAATGATTTTACCAATTGTAGGATATGGCGATCCAATTTTAAGAAAGGTAGGGGAGGAGATTACTCCTGAGTATCCCAATCTGAAAGAAACGATTGCAAATATGTATGAAACGATGTACAATGCCTTTGGTGTTGGACTTGCGGCTCAACAAGTAGGCATGAACATTCGGCTTTTTGTGATTGATACTACACCATTTAGTGATGATGAAGATTTACCAACGGAAGAACAAAAACAGTTAAACGGTTTCAAACGCACTTTTATCAATGCAAAAATGTTGAAAGAAGAAGGCGAATTATGGAGTTTTAATGAAGGTTGTCTCAGTATTCCAGATGTACGTGAAGAAGTGTATCGACATGAAAAAATTACTGTGGAGTATTGCGACGAAGATTTTAATGTAAAAACAGAAGTTTTTGATGGTTTGATTGCTCGTGTTATTCAACATGAATATGATCATAACGAAGGAATCTTATTTACGGATTTGATTTCGACATTGAAAAGACAGTTAAACAAAAAGAAGTTGCAAAATATTATGGAAGGCAAAACTAGACCCGATTATCGAATGAAATTTTGTAATAAAAAAGGGAGATAAAAAAGTAGTCAGTTTGCAGTGGCAGTTTTCAGTTTCTCAAAATAATAAATAAAAACATATAATTTATAAAAAATGAATTTAGAAAAAATATTATCAATTTCTGGAAAACCAGGTTTATACGCTTTAAAAGTTCAAACTCGCACAGGATTTTTAGCTGAGTCACTTGTTGACGGAAAAAAAATATCGGTTAGCTTGAAAGTAAACGTGAGTTTGTTGTCTGAAATTTCAATTTACACTCTAAACGAAGAAAAACCATTGACCGAAGTGATGCGTAACATCGCTATAAAAGAAAATGAAGGACCAGCCATTTCGCATAAAGAAGATAATGCTACTTTGGTAACTTATTTTTCAGAAATTCTTCCAGAATACGATTCAGAAAGAGTATATCCTTCTGACATCAAGAAAGTGTTGAATTGGTATAATTTACTTCAATCAAAAGGGTTAGTTTCGAAAGAAGAGCCAGTAATCGAAAATTCAGAAGAAATCAAAGAAAGTGTTGTTGAAGAAGTAATTGCCGAAAAAGAAAATGCTCCCGTTAAAAAAGCAAAAGCAAAGGAAGCATAATGTAACTTTCTATATTTTTTTTATTCCTGTCACGATGTTTTCATGACAGGATTTTTTTATTTAAAAAACTATATTGTAAAAATAATGTTATAACTTTGTTCTTATTTTTTAAAATTATGGAAACAAATATCATTACAATAGGAAATTCAAAAGGGATAATTATTCCTTCAAAATTGTTGAAAATAGCTGGTTTTAAAAGTAGTGTAAATTTAGAAATTAACGAGGGAAACTTGGTAATTAGTCCATCAAAAAAAGTACGCGAAGGATGGGAAGATTTAATAAAAGAGGAAATTGATAAAAATGGACAACCGATTTCGTTGATCCCTGATTTTTTTGATGATGAACAAGAAAATGATTGGCAATGGTAAAACAATATGAAATCTATTGGGTTGCTCTTGATCCAACATTAGGCAGTGAAATCAATAAAGTTAGACCTTGTTTGGTTATTTCTCCAAATGAGTCAAATCAATTTTTGAACACTGTTTTGATAGCTCCAATTACTTCTAAAATTAGAAATTTTCCAATGAGATTAGGAATTGTATTAGAAAGCAAAAACGGTCAAATTTGTTTTGACCAAATTCGATGTATTGATAAAATAAGATTGAAAGCAAAAATTGTTACACTCGGAAAAAACGATATTGAAAAAGTAAAAAATCTAATAAAAGAATATTTAGTAAACTAATGAACTCCAAACAAAACCAACTTCAAGCTTTCGAAAGATTATTGAATATTATGGACGATTTGCGTGAAAAATGTCCGTGGGACAAGAAACAAACGCTACAAAGCTTACGCCATCTGACCATTGAAGAAACCTACGAATTGGGTGATGCTATTTTAGACAATGATTTGAATGAAGTCAAGAAAGAATTGGGAGATTTGTTGCTGCACATTGTTTTTTATGCCAAAATAGGAAGTGAAACCAATGATTTTGATATGGCGGATGTTTGCAACGAAATCTGCGAAAAACTCATTCACCGTCATCCACACATTTACAGTGATGTTATCGTGAAAGATGAGGAAGAAGTCAAACAAAATTGGGAAAAATTAAAACTCAAAGAAGGTAAAAAATCCGTTCTCGAAGGCGTTCCAAAAAGTTTACCAGCTCTAGTGAAAGCCAGCCGAATTCAAGATAAAGTAAAAGGAGTGGGCTTCGATTGGGAAGAACCACACCAAGTATGGGATAAAGTACAAGAGGAATTGGCAGAACTTCAAGTTGAGGTCAAAGCGGGAAACCAGGACAAGATGGAATCTGAATTTGGTGATGTCTTGTTTTCCATGATTAACTATGCACGATTTTTAAACATCAATCCCGAAGATGCTTTAGAGCGAACTAATAAAAAATTCATCAAAAGATTTCAATATCTCGAAAGTAAAGCAGGCGAATTAGGCAAACCTTTAATGGATATGACTTTAGCTGAAATGGATATTTTTTGGGAGGAGGCCAAAAAATTGTAATTGAAAATCTATGATTTTCAAATATTTCAATTTTTTGGGAGGAGGCCAAAAAATTGTAATTGAAAATCTATGATTTTCAAATATTTCAATTTTTTGGGAGGAAGCCAAAAAGTTATAGGTTTACAATTTTTCCTCAATCAATATTCAAAAATCTAAAATCCATTACAATATATCCGCAATTCTCTTCAATTTCGCTAAATCCTTAATCACAATTTTTTTGCCAATTAATTCTATTAAACCATTTTTATTAAAATCAGAAAGCAATCGAATGCAACTTTCAGTAGCGGTTCCAATCATTCCAGCTAATTCTTCGCGAGATAATTGAATATGTAGCGAACCATCTTCATTTTTACCAAAAGTCTCTTCAAGATATACAAGTGTTTCAGCAAGACGTTCTTTAACCGTTTTTTGTGAAATAGAAATCATGTGTTCGTCAGCCTCTTTCAAATCACCACAAATCGTTTTCATCATATTCAGTGAAAACTGATTGTTACTGTCAAACATATTCAAGACTTCGCTTTTTGGGATAAAACAAACTTCCATGTCTTCGAGAGCTACTGCACTCAAATTTGCGGCTTCGTCACTTATCATAGAACGTTGTCCGAGTAATTCTCCAGTTTTTACTAGTTTTATGATTTGGTCTTTTCCGTTGGCACTCAATTTTGACAATTTGCACGCACCAGTTTTAACACAATATACACCGTTTACAATATCTCCTTCTTCAAAAATAGATTCACCCTTTTTGATAATATGTGAAGTTTTACATTCGGCTAGTTTTAGTAGTTCGTTTTTATTTAGTGCTTTCAGAGAACTAAATTCTCTAACGATGCATTGTTCACATTTACCCATATATGAAATTTGTTATTTTCGTATTACAAATCTACAAAATTATATGATAAATATCATATCTATTAATTCCTTCCGCTAGTACCTTTACAATCTGAAAAAATATCTATTTTTATGGAGTTAAAATCTTGTTTCCACTGTGGATTGAGTGTTGTTGAGGAAGACCAAATTGCTTTTGATAATAAAATATTTTGTTGTAATGGTTGCAAAACTGTTTACGAAATTTTTAGTCTCAATGATATGTCTTGTTACTATGATTTCGAAAAATCTCCCGGCGCAACACCGCTTGATATTCAAGGTAAGTACGATTTCTTGGACAATGAAAGTATTGTTGCCAAATTATTAGAATTTCAGGAAGATTCAACTGCAATTGTTTCATTGAATATTCCGCACATTCATTGTAGTTCGTGTATTTGGATTCTCGAGAATCTTCAAAAACTACAAAAAGGAATTAGCACTTCGCAAGTGAATTTTCCCGAGAAAAAAGTCCGAATTACATACAATCCTGAACTTGTTTCCTTAAAATCAATTGTGCATTTATTGAGTTCCATTGGTTATGAACCCTACATTAGTTTAGAAAATTATGAAACGGGCAAAAACAATGTCGATAGAAGTTTGACTTATAAATTAGGTTTGGCATTCTTTTGTTTTGGCAATATTATGCTACTTTCTTTTCCCGAATATTTTGAAGTCAAAGAATATTGGCTAGACACTTATAAGCCATTTTTTCGCTGGTTAATTTTCGCTTTATCCTTGCCTTCGTTCTTATATTCTGCTAGTGGGTATTATATTTCGGCATATAAAAGCATCAAATCTGGAATGTTGAATATTGATATTCCAATTGCTTTGGGGATTATTATTTTCTTTATCAGAAGTACTTTTGATATCGTAATGGACTACGGATCTGGATTTTTCGATAGCTTGACGGGTTTGATTTTCTTTATGCTTTTGGGCAAAATGTTCCAAATTAAAACTTATAGTTTCTTAAGTTTCGAAAGGGATTTCAAATCCTATTTTCCTATTGCAATTACAAAAATTAATACGGATTTATCAGAAGAAAGTGTTCCAATTTATGATATTGAGAAGGGAAATCGTCTTCTGATTAGAAATCAAGAACTGATTCCAGTTGATGGAATTTTGATTTCTGAAAAAGCCGAAATCGATTATAGTTTTGTAACTGGAGAAGCAATTCCTATTACAAAAAAATCGGGTGATAAAGTTTTTGCAGGTGGAAAACAAATAGGAAAAGTAATTGAAATGGAAGTTTTGAATTCGGTTTCACAAAGTTATTTGACACAACTATGGAGTAACGATGTATTTCAGAAGAATGTGGAACAAAAATACAAATCAATCACAGATAAAATTAGTCAATATTTTACTCCAATCCTTTTAATCATTGCTTTTGCGGGATTTGGCTATTGGATTTTTATTGATGCCAATATTGCTTTCAATGTTTTTACTGCTGTTTTGATTGTGGCTTGTCCTTGTGCATTGGCATTGACTGCGCCTTTCACAATGGGAAATGTTTTGAGAATTTTAGGAAAAAAGAAATTTTACCTCAAAAATGCTTTGGTTATCGAACAATTGGCAAAAGTGGATACTATAGTTTTTGATAAAACAGGAACAATTACAACCAATAAAAAATCTAATATTTCTTATGAAGGGGTTTTGCTTTCAGACGATAATTTAATGATTCTAAAAAATGTCCTTCGCGCATCCAATCATCCGTTGAGTCGAATGCTATATGATTTTTTGCCAGAATGTAAAAGGTTAAAAATTATTGATTTTCAAGAAATCACAGGAAAAGGAATTCAAGCTAATGTTGATGACATTCAAGTAAAGGTAGGTTCGGCTGATTTGGTGGGAAAAAATGAAGGCAATATTATTCAACAAACCTCGGTTCATATCAAGATAGATGAAATTTATTTTGGAAAATATATTTTCAATAATCAATATAGAGAAGGTTTAGCCGAGCTTTTCGAAAAGTTAAGTATCGATTATAAAATCAAGGTTCTATCTGGTGATAACGAAGGTGAAAGTACTTCATTAGAAGCTATTTTGCCAAAAGAAACTGAATTAATTTTTAATCAAAAACCAGAACAAAAACTAGAATTCATTAAAAAATTACAAGAAAACGGTCAAAATGTGATGATGGTAGGTGACGGATTGAATGATGCAGGAGCATTGGCACAAAGTAATATAGGGATTTCAATCTCAGAAAATGTTAATGTTTTCTCACCTGCCTGCGATGCAATTCTTGATGCTAGCGAATTTGAAAAACTGAATTATTTTTTAAAATTATCCAAGAAATCAATTACCACAATAAAAATGAGTTTTGGTTTATCAATTCTATATAATATTGTAGGATTGTCATTTGCCATAACAGGAAATTTGCAGCCATTGATAGCTGCCATAATAATGCCTTTAAGCACTGTTACGATTGTTAGTTTTGTAACAATTATGAGTAGTTATTATGCAAGTAAAAAATAATATTATGTAACTTTTTATAATTACTACTCTTTAATTTTGGAAGATAGTATTAAGATTACTTTTTAAGTTTATGATAAATGTCATATTTTATCTAAACAAGCGAGAGTATATTTGCTAAATCAAATTATTTTTATGAGTGTTATTTATTTACTGATTGCCATTAGTATTATTGTAGCTGTATTTTTCTTTTTGGCTTTTATCAAAGCTGTAAAATCAGGTCAGTATGATGATGACTATACTCCTTCAGTTCGAATGCTTTTTGACGACGAGCTTATTAAGAAAACAAGTGACGACACCATTCAGATTACTGAAAACAATCCAAAACCTTAAATTTTTAAATCAATAAACAATTACTATTTATGGAAATGCAACAGTTTTATTATGATAACAAAATTGTAAAAAAATTCATTTACGCAACTATCGTTTTTGGTGTTGTGGGAATGTTAGTCGGACTTATTTTGGCAACTATGTTTCTGTTCCCAAACATTACCGACGGAATTTCGTGGTTGAGCTATGGCCGATTGAGACCTTTACATACCAATGCGGTAATATTCGCCTTTGTTGGTAATGCAATGTTTGCCGGAATTTATTATTCATTGCAACGATTGCTAAAGGCCAGGATGTTCAGTGATTTTTTAAGCAACTTAAACTTTTGGGGTTGGCAATTAATCATTGTAGCTGCAGCTGTTTCATTACCATTAGGTTATAGCACTTCCAAAGAATATGCCGAATTAGAATGGCCAATTGATATTGCTATTGCTTTAATTTGGGTAGCATTCGGTATCAACATGATTGGTACAATATTAAAAAGAAGAGAGCGTCATTTGTACGTTGCCATTTGGTTTTACATCGCTACTTTTGTAACTGTTGCAGTTTTGCATATTTTCAATAGTTTAGCATTGCCAGTAAGTGGAATGAAAAGCTATTCCGTTTATGCAGGAGTTCAGGATGCCTTGGTGCAATGGTGGTATGGTCATAATGCGGTTGCCTTTTTCTTGACTACTCCGTTTTTAGGATTGATGTACTATTTTGTACCGAAAGTAGCCAATCGTCCTGTTTATTCTTATAGACTATCCATTGTTCACTTCTGGTCATTGATATTCTTATACATTTGGGCTGGACCACACCATTTATTGTATTCAGCTTTACCAAACTGGGCTCAAAATTTAGGCGTTGTATTCTCCATAATGTTGATTGCTCCTTCTTGGGGAGGTATGATTAACGGATTATTGACTTTGAGAGGCGTTTGGGACAAAGTTCGGGAAGAACCGGTTTTAAAATTCTTCGTTGTAGCCATTACAGGTTATGGAATGGCAACTTTTGAAGGACCTATGTTGTCTCTAAAAAATGTAAACGCCATAGCGCATTATACCGACTGGATTATTGCTCACGTTCACGTTGGAGCCTTGGCATGGAATGGATTTATGGCATTTGGTATTATTTATTGGTTGATTCCAAGAATGACTAAGAGTACTTTATATTCTACTAAATTAGCTAATTTCCATTTTTGGATTGGAACTTTAGGTATTATACTTTACACAATTCCAATGTATGTTGCTGGTTTTTTACAAGCATCAATGTGGAAACAATTTAACCCAGACGGAACATTAACTTATGGTAACTTTCTTGAAACAGTAACTCAAATTATGCCAATGTATTGGATGAGAGCTATCGGTGGAACTTTATACCTTACAGGAATGTTGGTTTTGGTTTATAACATTATTCAAACCGTTAGAGCAGGTTCCACAATCGAAGATGAATTAGCCGAAGCTCCCGAGTTACAAAAAATTACTCCGGGAAGAATTAAAGGCGAAAAATACCATGCTTGGTTAGAAAGAAAACCTATTCAATTGACAGTTTTTGCTGTAATCGCAATTCTTATCGGTGGAGTAATTCAAATTGTTCCAACGATAATGGTGAAATCAAATATTCCTACTATTGCTAGTGTAAAACCCTATTCTCCATTAGAATTGCAAGGTCGTGATTTGTACATTCGTGAAGGTTGTGTAGGCTGTCACTCGCAATCAGTTCGTCCTTTCAGAAGTGAAGTAGAACGTTATGGGCCACAATCTAAAGCAGGAGAATTTGTTTACGATCACCCATTCCTTTGGGGATCAAAACGTACCGGTCCGGATTTGTTGCGAGAAGGTGGAAAATACAATGACAACTGGCATTTCAATCACTTTTGGAATCCACAAAGTATATCCGCTGGTTCTATTATGCCAGGGTATAAATGGTTGTTCGATAATGAAGCAATGGATAATTCTACCCTTCAAAAGAAAATGGAGGTTATGGTTACTTTAGGTGTTCCTTATACAGATGCACAAGTTGCCAATGCTGAAAAGGATTTGAGAGCTCAAGCAGTTAAAATAGAGGAAAGCTTGAAAAACGATCCTGACTTTGTGAAAAGTTATGACAACAGCAAGAAAAAAGCCGAAGCCAGAGGAGAAAAATTTGTTCCGATGAACGAAAGAGAAATAGTAGCGTTAATCGCATACATACAAAGATTGGGAACAGATATTAAGGTAAAAAAATAAAAGTTATTATGTTCGAACAAATTAAACACAATATGGAGACTATCGCAGGAGTTGCAATATTTCCAATACTTTCATTAATAATCTTCTTTGCCTTTTTTGTGGGACTTGGTTTCTGGGTTTTTTCATATAAAAAAGAAAAAATTGCCGAATTGAGCCAAATGCCATTAAACGACAATCAAATTCTATAATTTTCAAAACCGAAATAAAATGAAAAAATTAATCCCAACATATTTAAGAGTTCTTATTGTTTTCTTTGCGGTTTTTGCTGCAATGGAATATTTCATCGACTCTGGAGACCAACCAGCATTTATAAAATTCCCAATGGTGGCTGTGTTTTTATTAGTGTTTCTATTCCTATTAATAGCAATTGAAGTTACTATTAATGCGGTTGATACTATCACTTATCTCTTGCTAACTGACGAACAAAAAGCCAAATTGGAAGAGATAAAAGAGGTAAGTTTTACGGATAGCGCGATATACAAAAAAATTACATATTTCTTAATTAAACCAAAACAACAGGATGATGAAGGAGAAATATTACTTCACCACGATTACGATGGTATCAAAGAGTTGGATAATAATTTACCGCCTTGGTGGGTATATTTGTTCTATGCTTGTATCGTTTTTGCTGTTGTATATTTAGTTCGTTTTGAAATAATGGGTGCCGATAATCAAGAAATGGAATTGAAAAATGAAATGGCTCAAGCCCAAATTGATATTGCAGAATACAAAAAAACAGCTCCAGATTTAATGGATGAGAATACTGTTACTTTGTTGACTGATGCAGCAGATTTAGCCGCTGGTAAAGCCATTTTTACTGCCAATTGTGTGGCTTGTCATAGAGCAGATGGCGGAGGACAAATTGGCCCTAACTTAACCGATGATAATTGGATTTTGGGTGGTGGAATCAAAAATGTTTTTCACACGCTTGTAAATGGTGGACGAGATGGAAAAGGAATGATTTCCTGGAAAGGAACTTTGAAACCAAAAGAAATGCAAGAAGTAGCCAGTTACGTTTTATCTTTAAAAGGAACAAATCCTAAAGATCCTAAAGCTCCCGAAGGGGAAGTTTGGGTAGATTCAACTGCCACAAAATCTGATGCTTCAGCTGCGGCGGGAACAGATAGCACAACGGTTTTGAAATAATTTTTTAACAACAATTAGACAGTTTAAAAGTCAGAATCTTTGTCAAAGGCACCTACTTAGACAAAGATTTTGTAATTTAATAAATATCCAATACAATGTCAAATTTACCAGACGAAGCTTTTAGAGATACCATCGGAACCATTGATGAGGAAGGTCACAGAAAATTTATTTTCCCCAAAAAGCCATCGGGAAAATTTTATGATTATCGAAAGTGGGTTAGTTATTTTCTACTGATTGTTTTAGTTGCAAATCCTTTTGTAAAAATTAATGGCAATCAGTTTATGATGTTTAATGTTCTAGAAAGAAGATTCAATATTTTCGGATTTCCATTTTGGCCACAAGACTTTTACTTGTTTGTTATATCGATGATTATTGGTGTTGTATTTGTGATTCTTTTTACCGTAATCTTTGGGCGTATATTTTGCGGATGGATTTGTCCTCAGACTATATTTCTTGAAATGGTTTTCCGAAGAATAGAATATTGGATTGAAGGAGATAGAGGAGCTCAAATTCGTTTGCAAAAACAAGAATGGAATGCCGAAAAAATTCGAAAAAAATCGCTTAAATGGTTTCTCTTTTTAATCATTTCCTTTTTTATAGCCAATGTTTTTCTGGCCTATCTCATCAGCAGTGATGAATTACTTAAAATGATTTACGAAGGTCCAGAAAATCACGTTAGTACTTTAATTTCTTTGTTTATTTTTACTGGAGTTTTTTATTTTATTTTTGCGTGGTTTAGAGAACAAGTATGTATTATTGCTTGCCCTTACGGAAGATTACAAGGCGTTTTATTAGACAACAAATCCATAAATGTAGCTTATGATTTTGTTCGAGGAGAAAAAGAAACTGGTAGAGCAAAATTCAACAAACAAGAAGATAGAGCAACTACCGGAAAAGGAGATTGCATCGATTGCAAACAATGTGTTCACGTTTGTCCAACAGGAATCGATATCCGAAACGGAACGCAATTAGAATGTATCAATTGTACTGCTTGTATCGACGAATGTGATACAATAATGGAAAGTGTTGGTTTGCCCAAAGGACTCATTCGTTATGCATCTGAAGATGAAATCGAAAAAAAATCAAAGTTCAAATTCACCGCTAGAATGAAGGGATATTCAGCTGTGTTGTTTATTTTAATTGGTATATTAGCTGGATTATTGTTTTTACGAACCGATGTTGAAGCTGTTATTTTAAGATTACCTGGCGAATTGTTTCAACACAAAGGAGACAACATTAGCAATATTTATACCTTTAAGGTTATCAATAAAACTAACAATGATTTTAATGATATACATTTTAAATTGGTTGGAATAAAAGGAACGCTTAGAGTAGTTGGAGAACAAGATTTGAAAGTGCCCAAACAGGGAATGAAAAGTGGTACATTGTTTATCGAAATTAACCAATATTTACTTGAATCAGACAAAACAAAATTGGAGATTGAAGTATATGAGGGAAATAAAAAAATTGAAACAAGTACTACAAATTTCTTAAGTCCAAGGAGTTTTGATTAGTAACATTTACATAAATAGAACAGTATGAAAATTAATTGGGGAACTGGAATAGTAATTGCGTTTGCAATCTTTATAACATTTATTTTGTATTTTGTTTTCAGTGTACAATCAAATTCTAAATACGACAACGAATTAGTTGTTGAAGAATATTATAAGCATGATGCGAAATTTGGTGATGAAATGGCAAGAGTTCAAAACGCCCAAGATTTACAGCAAAAGCCTGAAATAAAAAATACTTCGGAAGGAATTACAATTGTTTTTCCAGCCGTTTTTGATATAAAAGGAATTAAAGGTAAAGTATCTTTTTACCGACCATCCGACAAAAAATTTGACTTTGAAGTTCCTATTTCGCTTTCTAATTCTTTATTAATCGTACCCAAAGAAAAGCTCTTAGGAGGTCGCTGGGATATCAATATGGAATGGCAGTATGAAGGAAAACAATATCTTACTAAAGAGGTTGTTTATATAGAGTAATTATTAAGACTAAAGTGTACAGTATTAAGATTAAAGTACCAAGACTCCTTTATGATTTCTGATTTTTTAACTTAAACTTTTAAACTTCTAACTCATAACTCATAACCCCAAAAATGCTTCTCACCGCTTTCATCTTTGGTTTAATCAGTAGTTTTCACTGCATCGGAATGTGTGGTCCAATTGCTATGATGTTACCTGTTGATAGAGAAAATCAAGCTAAGAAAGTTACACAAATCATTACATATCATTTGGGTCGATTGACGGCTTATGCTACCATTGGTTTAATTTTCGGATTGCTGGGAAGAGGTTTGTATTTGGCTGGAATTCAACAAAAAATGTCGATTTTTATAGGCGTTGCAATGATTGCTGTTATTCTGATTCCAGAGAAAGTTTTTGCTAAATACAATTTTTCAAAACCGGTTTTCAAATTGATTTCTAAAATTAAAACCAGTTTAGGAAGCCAGTTCAAAAACAAGAGTTATAAATCGTTGTTTACCATTGGTTTGCTCAATGGTTTTCTGCCTTGCGGAATGGTTTATGTTGCCTTATTTGGTGCCATAGCAATGCAAAACGAGTTTTATGGAGTTTTGTATATGATTTTGTTCGGATTAGGGACGGTACCAGTGATGAGCAGCGTGGTTTATATCAACTCATTTTTAACACTTCCTGTTCGAAATAAGATTCAAAAAATCATTCCTTTTGTAGCTGTTATTATTGGCATATTGTTTATTTTGAGAGGTTTAGGACTTGGCATTCCTTACATATCACCATCAGATATGAGTTTGTTCGTTCAATCAAGTCCAAATTGTCATTAATTATTAATTAATTCTTTTATAATTATGGAAAACCAAGATTTACTGCACGTATCTCCTGATGTTCAGGAAAAATTGAAAAATAAATAAACGCAATAATCATTTCGCAGCCTTATTCGAAGAATATAGGAAGGTCAAGCATGATGTGTCCTTAATAAAATCAGAAGAAGTTGTAACTACCGATGAACATTTGAAAGAATTATAAACAAAAAAACATCTCACAAAATGGGATGTTTTTTTTGGGGATATTCAATTTTTTTAGGCTTAGAAACTATAGATTCCATAATCTAAGGTTTGCAATCTAAATACAGCTAACTCCTTTTCTTCGCTTTAATCATCATTTCCAATTGATCCCAAAGTTCTTCGGGTATGGCTTCGAGAATGTTAAATTCTCCTGCACCTTTCAACCATTCGCCACCATCAATAACAACTACTTCTCCATTGATGAAAGCTGAGAAATCAGAAACTAAATAGGCTGCAAGATTGGCTAATTCTTGATGATTTCCTACTCTTCCAAGAGGTACTTTTTTAGCCATATCAAACTTCTCGGCTAAATTACCCGGTAATAATCTGTCCCAAGCGCCTTTGGTAGGAAATGGTCCTGGTGCAATGGCGTTTGATCGAATCCCATATTTTGCCCATTCCACAGCAAGACTTCGGGTCATTGCCATAACACCAGCTTTGGCAGCAGCACTTGGAACGACATAAGCCGAACCCGTAAAGGCATAAGTGGTGACGATATTCAAAATGGTCGATGAAGTTTGTTTGTTTGCTATCCAATGTTTTCCAAAAGCCATCGTACAGTTTTTAGACCCTTTCAACACAATATCAATCACAGTATCAAAAGCATTGGTAGATAATCTTTCGGTTGGCGAGATAAAATTTCCTGCAGCATTGTTGAGTAATACATCTACTTTTCCATAAACTTTTAGTACTTCCTGCAACATATTTTCCACTTGGTCATAGTGGCGAACATCGCATTGCACTGCTAAACAAGTTCCTCCTGTTTCGGCTTCAAGTTCTGTTGCTGTGGTTTGCAGTTTTTCGAGATCACGGGAACTGATGGCTACTTTTGCACCAAGTTCCATAAAATAGTGGGTCATCGCTTTGCCTAATCCGCTACCGCCACCTGTTACTACAATCACTTTGCCTTTAAGGGCATCATCCCGAAGCATTTTTGCTGAAAAATCCATAGTTTATTTTTTTAGAGTTGTAAATATAGGGAAAATTATTTAGTAGGCGTGCATAGTAATTAACATCTGCTAATTTTTAACTCTTTCTAGAAGAAGCACTATCTAACCGAAGTAAAATGATTTGCAAACTTTAGCTTGTGAAACCTCAAAGGTTTGAAAAATACTTTTGGGTTAAGCTATATTAATCAAGTAAAATTCCCAAAATACTGATTGCTGCTTCACTAATTTTGGTTCCAGGTCCAAAAACAGCTACTGCTCCAGCATCGAATAAAAATTGGTAATCTTGTGCAGGAATTACGCCGCCTACAATGACCATTATGTCTTCTCGACCGTATTTTTTGAGTTCCGTTATTACTTGAGGAACTAGTGTTTTGTGTCCTGCAGCCAGTGAAGAAACGCCCAATATATGAACGTCATTTTCAACCGCTTGTTTGGCAGCTTCGGCGGGGGTTTGAAAAAGTGGTCCTATATCGACATCAAAACCTAAGTCGGCATAACCTGTGGCGACTACTTTGGCACCGCGATCGTGACCGTCTTGTCCCATTTTGGCAATCATAATTCTTGGGCGACGACCTTCTTTTAGGGCAAATTCGTCGGCAAGTTGTTTGGCTTTTTCAAAGCTTTTGTCATCTTTTATTTCTTTGCTATACACACCACTAAAGGATTTAATTTGTGCTTTGTATCTTCCGAAAACAGTTTCTAATGCATCGCTAATTTCGCCTAAAGTGGCACGATTTCGCGCTGCTTCGATGGCGATTTCCAGTAGATTGCCTTCTCCGGTTTGAGCACAAAGGGTTAGTTTATTGAGTGAAAGTTGTACTTTTTCGACATCCCGAGTTGCTTTAATTTTTTCTAATTGCTCGATTTGCTGTTTGCGCACCATTTGGTTATCGACATCAAGAATTTGCAAAGGATCTTCTTTTTCTAATCGGTATTTGTTGACTCCTACAATAATATCTTGACTGCTGTCTATTCGCGCTTGTTTTCTCGCTGCGGCTTCTTCAATACGAAGTTTAGGGATTCCTGATTCAATAGCTTTGGTCATTCCACCCAATTCTTCGACTTCTTCAATAAGTTTCCAAGCGTTTTGGGCTATTTCGTTGGTTAGGCTTTCGACATAAAAACTGCCCGCCCAAGGATCTACTGTTTTGGTGATTTTGGTTTCTTCCTGCAAAAAGATTTGAGTGTTTCTGGCGATTCTTGCAGAGAAATCCGTAGGCAAAGCGATGGCTTCGTCCAAAGCATTAGTGTGAAGTGATTGAGTTCCGCCAAAAGCGGCAGCGGCTGCCTCAACAGTAGTTCGAGCAACATTATTGAAGGGGTCTTGCATAGTTAAACTCCAACCTGAAGTTTGGCAGTGGGTTCTCAATGCAAGAGATTTCTCATCTTTGGGATTGAATTGTTTCGCCAGTTTTGCCCAAATCATTCTGCCGGCGCGCATTTTGGCAATTTCCATAAAATGGTTCATTCCAATAGCCCAGAAAAAGGATAGGCGAGGGGCGAAGTCGTCAATTTTCATTCCGGTTGCCAATCCAGTTCTGATGTATTCCAATCCATCGGCGAGAGTGTATGCTAACTCTATATCGGCAGTAGCTCCAGCTTCTTGCATGTGATAACCTGAGATCGAAATGGAATTGAATTTCGGCATTTTCTTGCTCGTGAATTCAAAGATATCGGCAATGATTTTCATCGAAGGAGTAGGCGGATAGATGTAGGTATTTCGCACCATAAACTCTTTCAGAATGTCATTTTGTATCGTTCCTGAAAGTTGTTCTGGTTGGACACCTTGTTCTTCGGCAGCGACAATATAAAATGCCATAATAGGTAAAACGGCTCCATTCATGGTCATTGAAACCGACATTTCGCCTAGGGGAATTTGGTCGAATAATACCTTCATATCTTCAACCGAATCGATAGCCACCCCTGCTTTCCCTACGTCTCCTACGACACGTTCGTGGTCGGAATCATACCCTCGGTGCGTGGGTAAATCAAAGGCTATGGAGAGCCCTTTTTGCCCAGCCGCAAGATTTCTGCGATAAAATGCATTGCTTTCTTCGGCGGTAGAAAATCCTGCATATTGGCGAATGGTCCAAGGACGACGCACGTACATTGTAGTGTATGGACCTCGTAAATTAGGCGCAAAGCCTGCTCCGAAATCAAGATGTTCGAGATTTTCGATGTCTAGTTCGGAATAAGTTGGTTTTAGTTCAATTCCTTCGGCAGTCAAGAAGTATTTTTCCTCGGGATTTTCCCCTCCAGCTTCCCTTTTCCAGCTTCCCACTTCCGACTTTTCTAATGTTATATGTTGGAGTTTTTTTCTCATTTTGAATATAATGTAGAAAGGTGTAATAATTTGGTTTTAATAATTTTCGCTATTCTTCCAAACTTTTGTATTTCTTGAAGTATGAATTATTGCTTTTATTACTATTTCCTTTTTATAAATTTCAAAATGAATCAAATAAGGGAATGTTTGTATCAAAGCAACTCTTGTTTTGTCATATCTAATTTGATATAAATGGGGATTGACTCTTAAAATTTTTATTTCATCTTTTATGGATTTTAAGAAACGTTTTCCAAGGCTTTTTTGAATCGTTTCATACCAAGAAGAAATTTCTTTAATATCCATTTTAGCCAAAGGAAGTATTGTAAGTTTATAGTTCATCCTCAATTTCCTTCATTACTTCATCAAAATCTAATGCAATTTCTGGGTTTTTAAAATAAGCAATTGTACGTTCCCTAACTACGTCTATCTGCCATTGAGGAATTGAATATTCTCCGGAGGCAGGCGTAATGATAACATCTACTTCATCAGCATTAAAATCATCAGGTAGTGTAATATTTATCTTGTGATTATTTACTTTAACCGTTTTTCTTATTGTTTCCATCTGTTTTATTTTGATACGTAAATATAACTAATTTGTTTTGTTGATTTCTCATTTCTATATTTAAAAATGTCTTTAAATAGTATCCATATTTATCGTATGTTTTTTTCAGAAATGCTAAAATCATTAGCTTCAGAAATAATAGCTTAAAATGAATTCTATTTTAAGGGAATGTATTCAGATTAATTTTCATTTTTTAGTCTTTCTTGCTCTATTTTTTCGGCCAATCGTTTTTCGATAATCGGTGAGATCAAGGTCTTTCGGGGTTTTATTTTTACGAAAGGGAATAGTTCTAAATTGTCCTTCATAAGATCCTTTTTATTGGGGTATTTGTTGGTTCCTAGCAGGATTTCTTTACCCGAATCGAATAATTGCTGTTCCTTGTCGGCACTTTCCTGAATTTTTCTTTTAATAATTCCTTCGTTGAGTTGTTTGAGAAAACCGCCATTAGCTTCGATGTCTTTGAATAAAACCAATGCTTTTTCTGCTAATTGGTTTGTGAGGCTTTCAATGAAATAACTTCCGTCGGCAGGATTATTGACTTTGTCGAAATAACTTTCGTGTTTGAGAATCAGCAATTGATTTCGAGCAATTCGGTCTCCAAATTCGTTATCTTTATGGTACAAAGCATCATAGGGCAAATTGGCAATAGCATTGGCTCCACCCAGAATAGCACTCATACATTCAGTAGTGGTTCGCAACATATTGATATTGTAATCATAAATAGTTTTGTTGCGTTTTGTGGGCGAAACCAAAAGATGACAATCGAAATTGTGATTGTATTCTTTGGCTATTAAATTGAAAAGTACACGTAAAGCTCGAAGTTTAGCAATCTCGAAAAAGTAATTTGTTCCCACAGAGATTTCGAAAACAATAGGTTGGTTTATGAGAGGAATACGGTTGAAATATTCATTGGCGTGAGCCAAACTATAGGCAATTTGTTGCACCATATTGGCACCCGCATTTTGATATAAACTGGCATCAATGCCAATGAGAGAAATATTTGAAGATGCTGTTGAGAGTAAATTTAGGGTATCAAAATTAGTTTTTTCTTTGGTTGTAAACCAGTTTCCTTCTTTGGCTAATTGTCCAATAGGATCGAGATTGCAATAGATTTTTGTTTTCTTGTCTTTTGCTAAAGCCTCTATTTTTTTTGTAAAATCTATAGAAAGAAAAGAAAGATTGAAATAAATAGTAATTTTCTCTAAATCAATTTTTTGTAATAGCTTTGCTGGCTCTGTTTTTTCGTCTTCGATGGTAAAACGGAGACTTTCGGCACCCCGATTGATACTGTCGATAGCTCTATGATTTGATTTTTCGAGGTTGTGAACGAAGATGTTTTGGCAAATCTGGAATTGAGTTGCTTTTGTATTTACTTTAAAACTTCCTACAAATTCGTCTTTATGATAAAATGGTTTCACCTGAATGTCTTCGGGAGAATTCCAGATTAGTGTTTGGTTATAATCCGAACCATTGAGTTCAAACTGGATTTTTTGTTTCCATTGTTTGGAGGAAACTGGGTTGAAATCATTGAATAAATTTTTCATTTCCTGAGTTCTTCTAATCTATTTTTTAACATCTTTTTCGATAGTATCGCCTTCAAATTCTATGATATAGATGTCCTCGCTATCCTTTTTCATAAAGTATTTTTCGCGAGCATATTTTTCAGTTTGGTCAGGATTATTCAGGTTTTTGATTTTTTCCTGATCTTTTTTGATTTCTTCTTGGTAGTATTTCTTATTGTCTTCGAGCTCATCAATTTGCTTGTCTAAAACACGATGACCAAAATAGGAATAGTTGTCTAGAAATACCATCCAAATTAAAAATGACAACAATACCCATACGTATTTGTTACTTAAAAATTTGAACCAAGGTTTGTCTTTAAATCGATTTGTCATTTGTAATCTAGTGTTTTTTTAGTCCCGATTACTTCACTTTGCTTCTACTTTCATCGGAGTTCAGTGAACTTCGTTTGTAGTGGAAATTCTTTTGTGCCGGTGTTCGGCACGAAAGATTGTAGCTCATAGCGGGAATAGCTCCAAAAAATTCATTTTATAAAAATACAAAAAAATTATAAGATTCTTTGATTTATTACAGCACGAACCACATCTATAGCAACAGTATTGTATTTGTCGTTAGGGATAATAATGTCAGCATACGCTTTTGTATTTTCAATAAATTGTTGGTGCATGGGTTTAAGGGTGGTTTGGTATCGGTTTAAAACTTCTTCCATATCGCGACCACGTTCTGCAATATCGCGTTTCAATCGTCGAATTAATCGTTCATCCGAATCAGCATGAACGAATATTTTAATGTCGAACAACTCCCGAAGTTCCGGATTCGAAAGAATTAGAATGCCTTCTACAATCATCACTTTGCGAGGATGTGTAACAATCGTGTCTAAAGTTCGGTTGTGTATGGCAAAAGAATAAACGGGTTGGTGGATGGTGTTTCCAGCTTTGAGTTCTTTGAGATGTTGCACTAATAAATCGAAGTCAATAGCTCTGGGATGGTCAAAGTTGGTCTTGGCGCGTTCCTCATAACTCTCGTTAGTTGATTCTTTGTAATACGAATCTTGCGCAATAATTCCCACTTCGGTATGGGGTAATTCATTCATTATCTGGTGCACTACAGTTGTTTTTCCTGAACCTGTTCCGCCTGCAATTCCTATTATGAGCATAAAAGTGTTGTTTTGTTTTAGTTTGAACAAAAATAAGGAATTTTGATTTAGATTTATGATTTATTCTTAATTCTAGTTAGTTAAAAATATTGCTCTATTATTTAGTAAATAATTAGGTTTAAAATTTGGTTTTGAGAGTTTTTATCAAATTCATCTCCTTTTAGCACTAATTAATTAGTAAGGTCAGAGATTTTTTGTCACATTGCCTATGTTCGTATCGAAAGATTTCGGAATTTCGGAGGGGTTTTTTAGAGGTTTTTTTTCACAGTATTTCAATTAAAATAAAATGTTTTAATTTCGGAAATAGTTTTGTATTAGAGAAAAATAATTCTATATTTGCACCCGATTTCGGGATGTAGCGTAGCTCGATTATCCCGTCCCAATTGGAGATCGCGAAGACCGCAAAGTTCTTAAATTATTTTTTTTCGGGGTGTAGCGTAGCTCGGTTATCGCGCCTGCTTTGGGAGCAGGAGGCCGCAGGTTCGAATCCTGCCACCCCGACCAAAAGCTGAACAGCAATGTTCGGCTTTTTTTGTATTTTAGAATGTGTTGATTATTGCGTCCCGATGCAATCGGGAAGGCCGCAGGTTCGAATCCTGCCACCCCGACCAAAAGCTGAACAGCAATGTTCGGCTTTTTTTGTATTTTAGAATGTGTTGATTATTGCGTCCCTATAGCTATCGGGTCTGCCACCCCGAACAAGAAATCCTTTCTGTCTCAATAGAAAGGATTTTTTTGAAATTAAAAATTGATTATTTCACTTCCACAATCTAACAATTTTAAACTATTTTGGTATTGTCTAAAAATAATTTTTATTAGATGAATCTATTAATATTTGGTTATTTGATTTTCTTTAACAATAATTTCTAATGACATATAATGTAAGTCCAAAACAGTCTCTTTTAAAACTACTTTTTTATACAAATGATTGATTCCCATATAACCTTGTTCTTCTGGTTTTTGATGAATTAAAAAATCTATAATGCCTTCATTTAAGTATTCTAAGTTTTGTTTTAATAATTCATAACCAATAACTCGAATGCCTTTAAGATTATTTTCTTTAATAAATTTGGCCACAATATAAACCCTCGAATTAGGTATAAAAACACAATCTATTCCGCTAAACATATTTATGGTTAACTGGTTTTCAATATCATATTTTATACTAATTTCAGTAAAATTGAATTTTGGATGATGCTGCTTGTCATTAAAAAAAGCATAAAAGCCTTTGATACGTTGCAAAAAAACATTCGTTCTAGAAGTGCTTTCCACATTCTGATTTATTTTTAATATGAGAACATTGCTGTCGTTTTTGATACCATAACTGATTAATTTTCCGCCCAAGAATCCACTTTGAAAAGAATCTTGACCAATGTATGCAACATCATTAATTTCTGGAATGTTAGAATCAATCATTACAATTGCATTGTCTTTTTTCTTATATTCAGTTAAAAATGAAACAGATTCCTCATAAAAAATAGGGGCGAATAGTAATCCATCATGGTTAAGTTTCAATACTTTGGCAGCTGTTTTATTAAAGGACGTGATGTTATAATCAAAAAAGAAGTAATCAATAGTAACTCCAAAATTAGCCAATTCTTCAGCTGCTTTTTTTATTCCAATTATTGGAGCCTTCCAATATTCAATATTCTCGTTTTTAGGAAGAAAAACAGCAAATTTAAATTTTTTGTTGAACGCTAGATTGCTGGCAAAAATATTTTTTTTGTAACCATACTCTTTAATTATGGCATTCACTTTTGCAATGTTTTCCTCGGTGACTTGTCCACGATTATGAATAATTCTATCAACTGTTCCAACGGAGACATTAGCAATTTCGGCTATTTTTTTGATTGTAATGATGATTCGAGCTTTTAAATATTTGACGTTGTAAAATTATACATTTTTTGTCTTTAATAATTATTTTAAATTTTCATTTAATTTTCTCTTTGATTTCATTTTTTTTATATATTTGTAACTCTCGTGTACGCACACGAAAATAAATATAAATATGTCAAAAAGAATTGTAACTTTTGGAGAAATATTACTTAGGCTTTCACCGCCAAGTCATTTACGATTAACTCAAGCCACCTCGTTTGATTTGTATTACGGTTGCGCCGAAGCCAATGTAGCTGCTTCGTTGGCCAAATTTGGTCTTCCTGTAAAATTTATTACTGCTGTACCTCCAAACGAATTAGGCGAATCTTCATTGAGCATGTTACGTTCTTTTGGTGTTGAGCCTATTGCTTTTACTCAAGGCAAACGACTGGGTATTTATTATTTTGAACAAGGTGCTTCTGAGCGACCAGGAAAAGTGGTTTATGATAGAGAAGATTCTTCGTTTTCTACTTTAAGAAAAGGAATGATTGATTGGGAAGCAATATTCAAAGATGCCGATTGGTTTCATTGGTCCGGAATTACACCTTCGCTTTCATTCGAACTTGCCGAATTGTGTAAAGAGGCATTGGTAGAAGCTGAAAATAGGGATTTGACCATCTCTGCCGATTTAAATTACAGACCTACTTTATGGAAATATGGTAAAAATGCCAATGAAATAATGCCAAATTTGGTACAACATTGCCACTTATTATTAGGAGGTATTGATGAATCAGAAAAAGTATTGGGAGTTAAAATGAATGAAGGTGAAACGGAGGAAATCGTTTTTGCCAATTGGATGAAGGCATTTCCAAAACTAAAAAATATAACTTCAACTCGCCGTATGCGTGCCAATGCTTCATCAAATGCAGTAAGCGCTTCTATCTGGAATGGTAAAGAATTATTGCATTCCAGAGAATATAATGTTTCTCATATTATTGATAGAATCGGTGCAGGAGATGCTTTTATGGCTGGAATAATTTATGGATTGATAACCTGGCCGGAAAATCATCAAACCGCTCTTGAATTTGCCGTTGCAGCAACTTGTTTAAAACATTCCATATCCGGAGATATTAACTTGGTTACCGTCAACGAAATAAAAGCATTGATGAGTGGTTTTGGTGGCGGTAGAGTTTCGAGATAATTTTAATAAAATTCGTGTCCGAACACGTGAAAAATAAATATTTAACTAATTATAAACTAACAATTAAACAATTAAAAAAATGGCAAAAAGAGTAGTGACTTTTGGTGAGATAATGTTAAGATTAGCTCCACAAGGATTTTTAAGATTTTCACAAGCAGACAATTTTGATGTTGTATATGGAGGTGGAGAGTCTAATGTAGCAGTTTCGTTAGCAAATTATGGAATTCCAGTTGATTTTGTAACTCGCTTACCAAAAAATGATATTGGAGAATGTGCTATGATGGAAATGCGTAAAAGAGGCGTTGGTATTGATAATATCGTTTGGGGTGGCGATCGTTTGGGGATTTATTTCCTTGAAACGGGTGCTGTAAGCAGAGGAAGTAAAGTGGTTTATGATAGATCACATTCATCAATGTCTGATATTCAACCAGGAATGATCAATTGGGAAAAAGTTTTTGAAGGGGTTGAGTGGTTTCACTGGACTGGTATTACTCCGGCTATTTCTCAAAGTTCTGCCGATGCTTGTTTAGAAGCTGTGAAAGTAGCTAGCAAATTAGGCATTACTATTTCAACCGATTTAAATTACCGCGCTAAACTATGGAAATTCGGAGGCGATCGTGAAGCGATTATGACCGAATTGACTTCTTATTGTGATGTCATTTTAGGAAATGAAGAAGATGCCGAAATGCACTTTGGAATTAAACCCGAAGGAGCTGCAGTTCAAACTCACGGACACGATGTAAAAGCAGAAGCATTCTTATCTGTTTGCCAACAAATGATGGAAAAATTCCCAAGAGCCAAAAAAGTAATTACTACTTTAAGAGGTTCTATTTCTGCTTCTCATAACACATGGGCAGGCGTTTTATACGATGGAAAACAAATGTTACAAACGCGTCAATATCAAATTACGGATATTGTTGATAGAGTTGGTGGCGGGGATTCCTTTATGGGAGGTTTAATCTACGGATTATTGACTTATCCTGATGATGATCAAAACGCATTGGATTTTGCTGTTGCAGCATCTTGCTTAAAACACACCATCAAAGGTGATGCTAACTTAGTTACTGTAGAAGAAGTTTCTAAACTTATGGGAGGAGATGCTTCTGGTAGAGTTGCAAGATAAATAAGGATATTATGATCATAGATACATTAGCCAACGCTCCAAAATACATCAGTTTGCATCCTTTATTTGCAACAGCATTCGACTATATCAAACAAAATGATATTGCCAATCTTCCCGACGGTGTTTCTGAAATTTCGGAAGGTCTAAAACTAATCGTTAATACTGCCAACGGAAAAACAGCTGAAGCAAGTTTAGCAAAATTTGAATGTCACGATAAAAATATTGATATCCAAGTTTGCGTAAAAGGATTAGAAACCATTGCCTGGAAACCAAGAGAAAAATGCGTTTTACCAAACGGAACGTATAATCCCGAAAAAGACGTTCGTTTTTTTAGTGATGCTCCAGATATGTCTTTTCAATTGACAGATGGTCAATTTGCCATATTTTATCCCGAAGATGTTCACGCTCCAATGATTGGAGAAGGTGAAATCAAAAAATTAGTATTTAAAGTTAAAATTTAAATAATGATTTGGGCGTGCCCCTCCCGAAAAAGTCGGGTCGGGCTGTACGTTCCCGCTTTTTTTTATTTTAATTGCCACGGGTTTAAACCCGTGGCAATT
>JAYVIK010000219.1:0-9263 GCA_043770265.1 Flavobacterium sp.
CAACAAAGAACAAAAAAAATACTCCAGACAGATTAGAGATTAAAAAATTTAATCCAATCTTGAAACGTGTAACAGTTCACAAAGAAATTAAATAATAATTAGAGATTTTAAGATAATCTTAGATGTTTGGCATCGAAGATTTATTAAAACACAAAAACATTGAATCATGGCAAAGAAAACCGTAGCATCCTTACAGACATCTTCTAAGAGATTATCAAAAGCCATCAAAATGGTAAAATCTCCTAAAACTGGTGCATATACATTCGTAGAGTCTATTATGACACCTGAAGCAGTTGATGAATTCTTGAAAAAGAAATAATTAACTATCGCATTATATAGAAAAGCTACTTTCATTCGGAAGTAGCTTTTTTATTTTCTATATTTGCCTATCTTGTTCGTTTATCGTTAGTTGTAAATCATTATTTTTGAAACTAAAACATTTTTAGATTTTGTTTTAATGATTATAAGAATTAGGCATTCCTAACTTCTAACTTCTAACTTCTAACTTCTAACTTTTTCAATATAATGAGTTTTTTTAAAAAATTATTTTCTTCCGATAAAAAAGAGTCACTTGACAAAGGTCTAGAGAAATCTAAAACTTCTTTTTTTTCCAAGTTGACCAAAGCCGTTGCTGGAAAATCTAAAGTCGATGATGAGGTTTTAGACAATCTAGAGGAAGTTCTAGTTTCCTCAGATGTTGGCGTAAATACAACGCTGAAAATCATTAGCCGAATCGAAAAACGCGTTTCCGAAGATAAATTTCTAGGAACAGACGAGTTAAACCAGATTCTTCGTGAAGAAATTGCTGGTTTGCTTTCAGAAACGAATTCAGGCGAAGCAACTGAATTTGTAATTCCAACCAACACAAAACCTTATGTTTTGATGGTTGTTGGAGTCAATGGAGTTGGAAAAACGACAACTATTGGTAAACTCGCATACCAATTCAAAAAAGCAGGTTATAAAGTAGTTCTTGGTGCAGCTGATACTTTTCGTGCCGCAGCAATCGATCAATTGCAAATTTGGGCAGACCGTGTTGGTGTTCCCATTGTAAGACAAAATATGGGGAGCGATCCAGCATCGGTAGCTTTTGATACCTTGCAATCGGCTGTTGCTCAAAATGCTGATATTGTTATTATTGATACCGCAGGTCGTTTGCACAATAAAATCAATTTGATGAACGAGTTGACCAAAGTAAAACGCGTAATGCAAAAAGTAGTTGGCGATGCGCCTCACGATGTGTTGTTGGTTATCGACGGCTCAACAGGACAAAACGCTTTCGAACAAGCCAAACAATTTACAGCCGCTACCGAAGTAACATCACTTGCGGTTACAAAACTGGACGGAACTGCCAAAGGCGGAGTGGTTATCGGAATTTCAGATCAATTTCAAATTCCTGTAAAATACATTGGCGTAGGCGAAGGAATTGAGGATTTACAAGTCTTCAATAAATATGAGTTTGTAGATAGTTTCTTTAAATAATAGTCTAGTGAGTTTTTATAAGAACATCAAACCGATTTATTTTTATTTTGCAATTAGTATTGCATTTGTATTATCCTAACCTCAGATATATAAAAATAGTTCTTGTGTGCAAATTCGCGTTATCCTACCAATGAAAATTGTGATGGTGGTAAGTCAATAAATCTGAAAAATGACTTAGTTTTTTAATGTGCAGTGTAAATATTATTCAATGTTTATTTTTGTAAACGTTTGATCATTTTTCCTAAAAATTTAATTCTTCTGTGTAAATCTTTATATTCAAACTCGCTTGTTATTCCTTCATAATCTTGGTACTTCATCCAATCTACAGGAAGCAATAAATTATTTTTTTTATAATATTCCAAAAGATACCAACCTCTATTTAACCACATTAGATTTAGTTTTTTATTAAAATCATCATGATAAAAAGTGTATTCTACAAATTTTTCTCTTTTTAGATCATTACTCAATTTCCAATATTTTTCATAATAGGCATCCCGTTCCTCTTTAGTTTCAAAATGGATGCGATAATTTATACGGTGTTCTCTTATTTCAGATGAATTTTTATCTTCAAAATCCGCAAACATTTTTACCGCATCTTTCCATTCCTTCACAAACAACTCATCGTTAAGAGCATTTTCCAGAATCGATTTAAGATTTTTATCTTCAATTGTAGCCAATGAATGCCTGCTTTTTCCATTTTCTACATTTTTTAAATAATACTTGAGCTTAAAATAACTCAAATCTTTCAACAACTGCTTTTTTTTTGCTTCTAGCTCCATCAAATTTAGTCCTTTGTATTCTTGAGTCATTTTTGTAGAAGAACAACTTGAAATAAAAAGTAACAACGTAAAATAAAAGCTGTATTTTATATTTTTTGAGTTTTTAAAAATTAGATTCATAAGATTTTTTTAGTATTAAAATGATTTAAACATATTTTGAGAATTAAATAGGATCAAAGCCTGATACTCTAAGATTCCTTTTGTGCGGTTTATTTTGCAGTAAATGTATTATAAAAAACCAAAAAAAAATAATTTTTATCGCTTTTGCGCTCGTTCATACGTTTCGATATATGTTTGATACATTTTACAGGTTTTAAAAATAATCAGTTCTATGTATGATACGTTCCGCTGTATTAATAAAATTCAATTATAATTTTGTTTTTAAAAAGCAGAGCGCAGTCACCCTTGTTCTAAAATGATTTGTATCGATTATTTATTGGAAAATATGTTGGTTTAGAGCTAACGGTTTTACCAGTTTTTTTTCTTTCAATCTTCATATTTATGAGCATTATTTATCCAAGTCATTATTTTGCTTCTTTCTTCTACAGATATTAAACCATCCGGAGGCATTGGACTTGGGTTGCTTAGTACAGCTCGTGCCTGTATTCTCTCCCAATTTTTCAAAATATCGCATGTATTTGTGAAGTCAATTCCCGCGTGAGGATTTACTCCGGAATGGCACGAGGAGCAGCTTGCTCTTAAAATAGATGCAGCTTCGGCAAAAATTTTTCCTTTGTCGATGGTATCTACGGTAATTTCTTTTAAAGTTTGGCAACCGTGTCTATCAACTATATTTAGAATGTGTGTGCCAGTGCGAATATTTTCAAAAACGGTGCTAGTTTGAAAAATTCCTTTGTCCATTTGATAGTAATATCTTCCTTCAAGCGGATTGATAATTTTAATGAGTCCTGTGGATAAACAAGGATGCGCTTTAGTTGTATATGTTTTTATTTGGGTTATTATATTACATTCGTCCTGGTCTGTTTTAGAACAGGAAAGGTACAGAACTATTCCAATTGAGATGAATACAAAGACAAATCTATTATTATTCATCAGTTAAAGTATGTAAAAAACTTAAAATGTCTTTCTTTTCTTTTGTAGTTAATTTTAAATTATCAAAGGGCAAAGTTTGATAATTTAATTTCATTCCAATACCATTTCCACCGCCTAGTTCATAAAATTTCAAAATATCTTCGAGATTAGTATAGACGCCATTGTGCATATACGGTGCCGTTTTTTCTATATTCCTAATTGTAGGGGTTTTAAAAGAATATCTAAATTGTTCGATTTGATTCGTTTTGTATCTGCCTAAATCCGAATCAACAACTGCGTTTTTCCAGTTAGGTGATTTTGGAACACCAATTACCTCCGATTCAGAATTATTATACCACGGTGGAATTGTTCCGTTATAAAGCGGAATAAAATGACAAGAAGCGCATTTGGCTTTGCCTGCAAATAAATTGAATCCGTTTTCCTCCCCTTTTGTCAAAGCGACTTTACCTTTAAAGTAGTTGTCAATTTTTGCATTGAAAGGCATCAAACTCCTCACATAACTTGCAATAGCGTTTCTGATTTCGAAAGCTGTAATTTCTTTTTTATCAGGAAATGCACTTTTAAGTAATGGTTTGTAGCCTTTTTGTTCTGTAATTCTGGTTGTAATTTCTTTTGTCGAAAGATTGAATTCATTAGGGTTTTTCATTACTTCCTCAATTTGATTTTCTAAATCTTGAGACCTTAAATCATAAAAGAATGATTTTTGAAAAGCGGAATAAAGCAATGTTGGCGAGTTTCTTGATGTCGATTGATTGTGTACTTGTACAGTTGAAAGTTTTAGTCCATCGGTAAAAGCTTTGTCTGCATTATGACAACTAGCACAACTAATAGTGTTGTTTTTTGAAAGGTTTTTATCGTTGAAAAACTTTTTTCCAAGAATAGTTTTTGCTGCATTACTTTTAGAATCGGCAAAAGGGGAAAAAGCATCGGGATTGAGTCCTTTGCCTTGCATCAAATCAGATAACGTACCATTGAATGGTTGTATGCCATTTGGACTATCTTTTATAAATTCTTTGAAAGCGTTCTCTAGTTCTACGCTCAACGGCATCAAATAATTTTTTATAAAAACTAACCGATTAAAAGTGTTGAAATCATTATTTTTTTCAAGATATGATTGGCTTTCTATTAGTATTTTGTTGCATTTTTGTTTGTTTTTGACTTCATTTTTAGTGCAAAAAACTGCGAAATATTCTTTAATTCCTTCTAGTGTTTTATTTGTTTCTGGAATGGATTGAAAAGCAACTGGCGAGTCGAATCCTGTAATTCCCATTACAGCAGTTCGAATGATTTGATGTTGCAGTAATTCGTACAAATGATGATTCTGAATGGGTAAATCTTTCAAATTATTCTTTGCGAAAAATAAGTCTGTTTTTAAGATTTCAATTTCGGATTTCAATTTTGTTATATTTTTTTCTTCATCGGAAAAAATTATTTCCTCAATAACTTGAAAGCCCGATGGATCATTGACAATATTGTCATCTATTTTTACGTCAGGTAAAGCGGGACCATTGATGCGTCGGCTAAAACCCTGAAAATAGTATTCTACAAAAGGTTCTGTTTTTTTATAAATGGCTCTACATTTCGAAAATTGATTTTTTGCAGTTTTGTTTTCTGTACATTTTGATAATTGAATCAAAGCGGTGTTCAGAGAATCAATTTGTAGATTGACAGTTAATTTAAGTGAGTCTTCGAGAGTCGAAGTTTCTTTTTTGGAACAAGAAAAAAGAATAAGTACAATTAGAAAAGAAATAGGTAGAAATGGCTTCATTGTTTTTAAATGAAATAAACACCTTATCAAAACTATTGATAAGGTGTTTGTTAAAAATTGTTCTTGAAAAAAATTATCTTGGTACGTTTTTCAGTATAAGAGTTTGTCCGCCTGATTTGTATGATTGTACAGATGTAGCTTTACTAGGATTCAAAAACTTATCATCTTCGGTCCAAGTGTGTGCATGCACATTGATTGTAAATGTTCCAGGAACTCCAATAACATCAGAAATATCGATCATTGCTCCGTGTTCCCAAATACCGAATTTTAATTGATTTGTTCCTGCAGGATTGTACTTTGTGTTTAAAAAATTAGTATCTAGATGTGTCATATCCATAAATATTTTTTTAGCTCCCGTTGCAATGTTGTACTGCCATATTAAAGAATTATGTGTAGCTTCTGGAAAAAATGAATCACCGTCTTCTTGGATATAAACAAAGTTATCTGTTACACATAAATTGTCAGGATTAATGATGTCTTTTCCTTTTACATCTACTCCAGTTGAAGAAACATCACCGTCAGCAACAATTTTCAAAGTACCTTTAAGCGGATCATTTGCATCCAATTTCAATTGGTACATTCTTCCCATATAGGTTTTTTCAGTAGAACCTTTTATTCCAGTTGCAACAAAATAAAGTTCTCTGTTGTTCGATGCCGAACCTTTTCTATAATCTAAGTCTTCAACTCTTGCAAATTGGATTGATTTTAAAGTACTGTTCAGGGCTTCAATTTCAGTACCAGTAAGATTTTTAGCGTTAGGAACTTCAGTAAATTCAACTGGATAGTTGTTATTCCAAGTTATTGCGGTTTCTATTTGGTTCAAGTCTGTTCTTCTTAAAACATATAATTTACCGTTATCCAAATCACCTACAGTATTTGAAACGTATAAGTAAACTTGTCCATTAGAAGAATCTTCACCTAAAATAATTACTGTCTTTCCAGGATATGCATTTTTGTGAAGTGGTACTGCATTTTCCCCACTAAATTTCCCAAGCGCTGGCTTGGTTCTAGAGGAGTTTGATGGGTTTGCTGTAGCAATTGGGTCAATAGCGTGAGTCATTGCATTTACATTAGATTCACCTGTTGTTAAAAATACAGGTCCGAAACCGTGTTCAGATGGAGTCGCCATGGTAGCTGAACATAATCTAAAGAGACCTCCATCGGTATTTACAATATATTCACCTTTAGTAATGTTTAATTTTTTGTCTAAATACAATCTAGATACTGCCCAAGTGTTTTCGTGATTGGTTACCATAATATATCCACTTCCATCTGGATTAGCAATAAATCCCTGTCCGTCTGGCGCTCCTCCATAAACCATATTATTGGAATTAGGAATTGCATCCTCACTACTTACCAAAGTAAATACCCCAACTCCAGAAAAATCTGATCCCATTTTTACAAAAGACGGAGTAACCGAACGGTTTTTAAATTCTGCAATAGATTCGGTTTTTTTATCTTCGTCTTTGTCGCAAGATACCATTGATAAACCAACCGATAATAAGCCTAATAAATAATACTTTTTCATTTTTACTTTTTTTATGTTTTTCGTTTACAAACTTAGTAGGTAGTTTTTATTAAGCGATTTTTTTAATATCACTAATTGTTTATATAAAGGTTATGAGTTGTTTTTGAAGGTTAATTTATTGTAAGATAACATTTGATAACCTTTTTTTATTGACTGTTTAGGTCAAGGGAAGATTAATTTGGATTCAAGAGCCATTATTCATATACTATTTTTAAAATTTGAACCCGATATTCGGATATATAAAAATAGTTCTTGTTTGGGTAGCGCAGAATTAAATTCAGACTCACTTTAATAATCCTCTAAAAAAATAATATACAATTTTTATAGACAAAAAAGCTACATCGTTTTTAACGAGGTAGCTTTTTTGAGTTGTTTTATTTGCTCAACTTTGTTCGCACGGAATGCAATTCTGCGCTATCCATCCGTTGAAAATTATGTCATATCTGAGCGATCGGTTTTTTTAAAAAAAGCCGAAATAAAAAAGAATAATTACTGATACAAAGCACTAATTTTTGTCCACAATTCCTCGTCAAAACCAGATAATCCAAAAGTGGGATTGTTTGGATCCGCAACTTCACCCATTCGAATGACTACCATTTTTTTACTTGGAATCACATAGATTTTTTGATCATTTTTTCCTAAAGCCATATACATATCATTGGGAGCTGTAGGAATCAAACTTCCTTTGAATTGCAATTGAGATTGTGGCAAATTATAACTCGACTTTCCGTTCAACCACCACAAGTAACCATAGCCCAAATTGATGCTTTGCGAGGTGTTTGTAGCTTCGTTAAAATAGGTTTCGTTTAGAATAGTTGTGTTTTCCCATTTTCCTTTGTTGAGCATCAGCAAACCAAAACGAGCCATGCTTCGTGTTGTGCTATAATACACACTATTGTTATCCACTTGAATCCAAGCTCCTGTCATTCCGATTTTGTCTCTCAATTTAGTATTGAAATAATTTGACCAGGTTTGCCCACTTGCTTTGGCAACGACATCTTGCAATTTTACATAAACATTATGATACGCCCAACGCGTTCCTGCATCTGCTTTATAGGTGAGTTTTGCAGGAGTGACAACATCGCCGTTAGTAATATCTTCAATACCAGAAGTCATTGTTAATAAGTGTTTATTGGTTATCAGATTTTCTTTTACAAGTGGCATACCAGTCCAACCGGTTCCTATATAATCAGAAACTTTGTTGTTGATGTTTATCAAACCTTCTTGCTGAGCAATTCCTGTTAAGGTTGCTGTTAAAGTTTTTCCAGCACTTGCCCAATACCAAGGCGTTGTAGCGGAATGTTCGTTGAAATATCTTTCTATAACAATTCTTCCATTGACCAAAATAATGAACGATTTAGAATTTTTTAGTTGTAAATAATCCAATAGAGGTTGTACTGCATTTTGTTTCCAACCCAAATCAGCGATAGATTTTGTTTCCCAAACATCGCCAGTTTTGGGTGGGAAATATTGTGTTTCGATTGGAGTTGGAGTTGGTTCCGGAGTTCCAGAGCTACAACTTACACAAAATAAAACAATTAGCAATGGATAGATTATTTTATACATATTTCGAATGTTTAGGATAAGACCAAAATTATTGAAAAAAGTTTAATGAGTTTTTTTATTTTTTGTTTTCTTTGAAATTTAATAAGACTAACTTTGTGTTAAATTTAAAAGTCTTTTAAAACCAAAAAACCTAGCCCTGATTGCAATGAAAATCCTTTTTATTTTTGGCATCAAAAAATAAAAAGATTGTAGTGAAAAGCAGGAATAAGCTCCTAATAATTATGAAAAATATAGTTGGATTTTTATTTGTTTCGTTTCTTTTTGTCTCTTGTCAGCAAAAGATTAAAACAGAAGACATTGCCAAGATAAATGGCTATTGGGAAATTGAGAAAGTTGTTTTTGATGAAGGAAAAGATAAAAACTACACCATAAACGAAAGTTATGATTTCTTCGAAATTGGCAAAAATAATAGTGGTTTTAGAAAAAAAGTGATGCCGCAATTAGACGGTACTTTTATTGTGAACGACACTCAAGAAAGTTTAAAAGTTCGATTTGAAAAGGATAAAGTTTATCTAGATTATGTTACTTCTTATGCCAAATGGTCGGAAGAATTGATTGAAATTACAGATGATAAAATGGTTTTTGAAAACACTGAAAAAAAGCAGTATCATTACAAAAAAGCAACTCCAATAAATATTCTAGGTGATGGCAAAAAGACTAAATAATCAGAGCACCGTTGGCGATGTTTTGAAACACATTATCCAAGTCAATAAATTGCAGCCTGGAATAGACCAAATTGATGCGAGAGACGCTTGGAAAAACCTGATGGGAAACGGCGTGAATCATTATACGAAAAATGTGGTTTTGAAAGGAAGTACCTTATATGTAGAACTTTCTTCGGCAGTTTTGAGAGAAGAATTAACCCACGGAAAATCGAAAATTGTCGCTATGATTAACGAAGAATTGAAACGCGAAGTGGTTAAGGAAGTGATTCTAAGGTAGTGTTCAGTGTTCAGTTTTTTAGTATTCAGTATTCACCGAAATTTTAAAAGAAGGTAATGTGGTCAAAAATAGTTGGTAATTTTTCATTTTAGATTCGTTAAATTACCTCCGTCAAATTGAAGAGGACATTGGCTCTGCTGAGGAGCAA
>JAYVIK010000220.1:0-9234 GCA_043770265.1 Flavobacterium sp.
GTCGTAGGGAAAGTAGATGTTGATGCAAATCAAGAATTTGCGGCAAAATACGGCGTAAGAAATATTCCAACAGTATTGGTTTTCCATAATGGAGAAGTAGTAGGAAAACAAGTAGGAGTTGCTCCAAAACAAACTTATGCTGATAGTTTAGACGCTTTGTTGTAATCTAAATATTAATTTTAAAATGCCCTTTTAGAAATATTCTGAAAGGGCTTTTTTTTGAATTAAAGTAAAAGCAAATCCTATTTTGATATAGACCAATATCGCATTTATTGAGTTTGATGGCAATCGAATTTTTAAAAATAGGTTATTATATTGGTAGTTGAAAAAAGTCAAATAGTTGAAAGAATTGGTTTTTGCTAGTTATAAACTCTCAATAAATTCCCATTAACTTCTACTCGATATTGTTTTAGCGGATATTGTTTTCCTGCAGATTGACCTGAAAACAAGCTATATACGGCATTATCGCAAGCGCAAACCACATTAGTCCGATCAATTCTTTGATCATCAATTTTTTTGAAAGTCATTGTAGAACAATCACTTAAAGCCTGATTGGGACAAGCAGCATCAAAAGCATTATAAGTTGTACCCGAAGTGTTAAAAACAATGATTCCCCGAACGCCTTGACCGGGAATATAAACAGCATTAGTAACGAATTTAAGGTCTGAATACTGAGGTAAATTCATATTAATTTCTAAGTTAACAGCATAATTTGGTAAATAAGGATTATTGTAATTATTAGAATTGGTACTGCATCCAAACAGCAATGGAAGAGCTATGAGTAGAAAGAAATATTTTTTCATTTTTCAGAATTTAGGGTAAGCATTAGTCAGACAAATTTAATTTTTTTAACTTTTATAAAGATATGTTTAACGTATATTTATAGATTAAATAAAAATAATACTATCTTTGTGAAAAGAAATCCCGTCCTGATGGGATTTTTTCTATTTTATATAAACGATGAAGTTATGACTAAAGTATCTTATTACACCGCCGAAGGATTAAAAAAATTAAGAGAAGAATTAGACTATTTAAAAAGTGTGATGCGTCCAAAAGCGTCCCAAGATATAGCAGAAGCAAGAGATAAAGGTGATTTATCCGAGAATGCCGAATACGATGCTGCCAAAGAGGCGCAAGGCATGTTGGAAATGAGAATCGCCAAGCTAGAAGAAGTACATTCGAACGCCAGATTAATTGACGAAACACATCTTGACGTTTCCAAAGTTTTGGTTTTGTCGAATGTAAAAATCAAGAATCAAGGCAATGGAATGGAGATGAAATACACGCTTGTTGCCGAAAGCGAAGCCGATTTGAAAACTGGAAAAATATCTGTGACTTCTCCAATTGGAAGAGGATTATTAGGTAAAAAAGTAGGCGAAGTAGCCGAAATCACAGTGCCTAATGGCGTTTTGAAATTTGAAATTCTAGAAGTTTCTAGAGATTAATTTTAGATTTCAGATTTCAAGGAGAAGATTTCAGATTGATTAATTTTATTTCTAACTCACAACTTCTAACCTCTAACTTCCAATGTCAAGCATTTTTACCAAAATCATAAAAGGAGAAATTCCGTGCTACAAAATAGCTGAGGACGATAATTTTTTGGCTTTTTTGGATGTAAATCCAAATGCAAAAGGACATACTTTGTGTGTTCCCAAACAAGAAATCGACAAATTGTTTGATCTTGATGATGAATTATATCTTGGACTCATGCAGTTTTCTAAAAAAATTGCCGTTGCCCTCGAAAATTCTGTTTCTTGCAAAAGAATTGGAATGGCTGTTATCGGTCTCGAAGTGCCGCATGCTCACGTTCATTTGATTCCGTTAAACGAAATGTCAGAAATGACATTCAAGAATAAAGTATCTATGACTAAAGAGGAATTTGAAGCTTTGGCCAAAAAAATTCAGGGCAATTTGTGATATTTTTTATAAATAAAAACAATTTGGAATAGTTTTCGTTTAGAAAGGGAATAGGTGAAAATCTATTCCCTTTTAATTTATGTTTACCCAGTATTATGAAAAATATTTATATACTACTTTCTTTCTTTTTCTCCCTGATAATCTATGGGCAGGTAAATTCAGGGTACGATTTAGTTGATAAAAAAATGGCAACAATTCCGCTGAATTCGAGCACTTCTATAGATGCAATAGCAAAATATATCAATGCCAATTTCAAAACTGATAACGATAAAATTCGAGCTGCTTTTTATTGGACAGCCTCCAACATAAGTTATGATGTCGAGAATATGTTTGCAGTGCGTGTCAGTGAAACTCCTGAAGATAGAATTGCTAAAACATTAAAAAATAAAAAAGGAATCTGCGGTGACTATGCTGCCATTTTTAATAAAATAGCTGCTTTGGTAGGAATACAATCAGTCATTATTTCTGGCTACACCAAACAAAACGGAAAAATTGCTACTTTGTCTCACGCTTGGTGTGCAGCCAAAATAGACAATAAATGGTCTGTTTTTGACCCAACTTGGGGTTCAGGAGCCTTGATGAATGGCAAGTTTGTCAAGAAAATTAATGATTATTATTTTAAAGCGCCACCCGAAAAAATAATTGCATCCCATATTCCATTCGATTATTTATGGCAGTTTTTAAATTATCCTATTACCAATGCGGAGTTTTATGAAGGGAAAATTCAAATCGATAAATCCAAGAAATTCTTCGACTTCGAGAAAGAAATTGCCAAACAAAGTAGCTTGTCAGAAATGGATCAACTGTTTGAATCTGCTGATAGAATAGCCAAAAACGGATTGAAAAACGTTTTGATTGTGGAATATTATGAAAGCAAAAAGAAGCATTCTACCTTTTTGCGTCAAAATGCCAATATCGATAAATTGAATGGTATTGTAAATGAAATGAATGAAGCTGTTGTATTGTTGAATGATTTCATTTTATACAGAAACAACAAGTTCAAACCCACTTTTCCGGATGATGATATCAATGCTATGATTCAAAAACCAAGAACGAAACTGATGAAATGCCAAAACGATATTTATAACGTTGGTTCTATGGGAGGTGAAAAGACCGCTTATTTAGTATCGATAAAACAATCAATTGAATCTAATTTGGCGCTAGCCGAAGATCATGCTTTATTTGTAAAAAACTATTTGAGTAAGTCAAAAATAGTTCGTAAAACCATGTTCTCGAAAGCAACTTGGTTAGGGATTCCTTTAAATTAATTTTTTGGACACAAATTTTGCCAGAAAGAAAGCATTTCAAACGAATTGAAATCCCCTTTTTATCTATCAAGTGGTTTAAACTTTTTCTATTTGCTAAAAAATTTATTTTTTGAATAAACTAATCAGAAATAGTAAAATCCAAGCTCCAACAGCAGCTACAATAATTTGCCAAAGCAAACCTCCACCTCCTAAGCCCAGTTTTCCAGCTAGCCAACCACCAAAAACACTACCAATAATACCTACGATAATATTACCAAATAAACCAAATCCGCTACCTTTCCAGAGCTGACCGCCAAGCCATCCAGAAATGGCACCAATCAAAAGAAAATACAAAAATCCCATAGAGTTGTTTTTTGAATTAATAAGATAAAATTACTAAAAAAATATTTACCTAAAATAATAAGAGTCAATTATTTGGAATTTTTTTAAAACAAGGTTTCTTTTTTAACAAAAAAATAGTTTAATAATTAACAATAATTCTTGCCAATTTTTAAATTAATTCGGTTACCTTAAAACTTACTTGCATCGTAGTTCCTTTTCCAATTTCGGATTGCAAGACTTTTATGGTTCCTTTGTGGTATTCTTCGACAATTCTTTTGGTTAATGATAATCCTAATCCCCAACCTCTTTTTTTGGTGGTGAATCCAGGTTCAAAAACACTTTTGAATTGGTTTTTAGGAATTCCGCTTCCCGTATCCGAAACATTTATCCTGACTAAACCACCTTCGTGCAACACTTCAAGAGCCAGTTTTCCTCTGCCTTTCATAGCGTCGATAGCATTTTTGACTAAATTTTCAATGGTCCAACTGTGCAAAGTAGGGTTGAATAACACAATAACAGGTGCTTCTGGACCTGTAAAAGTGAATTCAATTTGTTTCGAAAATCGAGATTGCAAATAGTGATATGATTTTTGGGTTTCCTCGATAATGTCTTTGTTTTCCAATTTAGGTTCCGAGCCAATTTTAGAAAAACGTTCCGTAATAGTTTGCAATCTTTCGATGTCTCTTTCAATTTCATTGGTAGTGGCTTCATCCACATTTTCAGATTTCAGGATTTCAACCCAACCCACTAAAGATGTCAAAGGAGTTCCAATTTGATGTGCTGTTTCTTTTGCCATTCCAGCCCAAAGTTTGTTTTGAGTCGCCATTTTGGTACTCTTATAAAAATTATAAACCAAACCGGCAAACAGAACAATAATGAGCAATAAAGCAACAGGATAATATTTAAGCTTTTTCAATAGTTCGGAATCTCCATAATATAAATATTGAAATTTTCCTGGCACATATTCAATAACAATTGGATTATTTTCATTTTTTAGACCATTCAAAAAAGCTTTGATTTTATGTTTGTCGGTTACAATTTCTTCATCAATATTAACTGCATCTACGATGGTATCATTCTCTGTTCGAATAATGGGAATAGAAGTATTATTGCTAAAAATTTGAAGCGGTAGTTCGACATCAGTAGTTTCTCCAGCATTCATCAAGGTTTTATAGGCATTGGCCCAAAGGTTCATTTTCAACCGTTCTTCCTGTTTGAAAATTTGAAAAAAAGTATAGGTATTCCAAAGTATTAATGAAATAATTAAAAAGGAAGCAAAAATAATGATCCAACGACTGGTGTTTCTACTTTCGGAAAACTGCATAAAGTGATTTTTGTGGCATAAATGTAATAAAATAATCCAACTAAGATAATGTTTTTTTGGGAGTTGCGCTTTTTAATATATTTTTGAAAATAGTAGCATTAAAATAATTTTTGAAAATTGTAATTAATTTGAAACTAACCGATAAAATACTATATTTGTGTATCACAAATAATAAATAGTAAGATGGAAGTTATAGGAAAAATTAAAGTAATAAGTGCGGAGCAACAAATTAGTGCAACTTTTAGAAAAAAAGAATTAGTTGTTACCACAGATGAGCAATATCCTCAATCAATTATGATTGAATTTACACAAGACAAATCAGATTTATTAAACAATTTTTCTGTTGGTGAAAATGTAAAAGTGTCTATTAATTTAGGAGGAAGAGAATGGGTAAATCCTCAAGGAGAAACCAAATATTTCAATAGTATTAAAGGATGGAGAATAGAAAAAGTAGGTGAAGCCGCTCCAACACCTCAAGCTCCACCAATGCCAGCATCTGCTGCGTTTCCGCCAGCAACAAGTTTAAATGAAGACGAGCCAGACGATTTACCGTTCTAAATAAAAATTCAAAATCCTTGAAATTTCAAGGATTTTTTTTGGATTTTTTTTGAAGTTTAAGTATCAAATAGCTTTAATGAACTTATATGTCTTATATGGTAAAATGATTTTGATTAATGTTAATTCAGTTGAACAATGGCTCCCATCCCAATTTGGCTTCCAATTTGTGGAAAAACATAAGCCGTCGTTTTTTTCTTTTTTCCAAAAGTTAATGACTTCAAAGGATTCCAATACGAAACGATCAATCCCGAAGCCAATCCAATTCCTGCACCCGCAAGAACATCCGAAGTGTAATGTTTGTTGTTGGCAATTCGCAGAACTCCTGTTGCTGTGGCAAACAAAAATCCGCTGCTGGCATACCATAAATTCGAATCTTTGTACTCATAATAAAGTAGCGAAGCATTAGTAAAGGCTAAAGCTGTATGTCCCGAAGGGAAACTTAAATTATTCGATTGATCTGGTCTTTCTGCACCAACACCATTTTTCAAAGCATAGACTACAATGCCATTGATTGTATTGGCAACAATAATATTTATAGTTTGATGTTGAAAATCATTCTTTGGTTTAAACCCAAAAGTCTTTCCCAAATAAATTTGAGCAACGGGAACAAAAGGAAGATAATCATCTGTGCTGTTATGAAAATCTTTGCCGAAAAACCGGTTAGCATTGGATTGCAAATCGTCATTTAATGCCGAGTTTAATAGCAATGTTCCGCAAGTTATAAGAGCCGCTGGCGCAATAAAATGTTTGTAAGTGATTTTATCTTTAGACTTTGAAATCGAAATAGAATCTTTGGTTTGTGCATTTCCGAAGAAAACCAAAAATGAAAATGTAAGAGCGAGTATTTTGGTTTTCATAGTTTTATAGGTTTGAATTTTAAAGCGTAAATTTGCCTTGCCAAATTTATACTTTTGTTTCAAAAATATGTATTTTTTATCCAAAGAATTATTTTTTCCACTTGTTTCAAAATCCAAACCTAATGGAATTCTGGATAAAAGTGGTGTTTTTTCATCAGAACATTCGATGTTGTAATGCTAAAATGACCTGTTTACAGTAAATAAGGTTTTTTTGTAGGATGTAATCTAAAAACGAATTTCCTACTAAAAATATAAAGGAGAGTATTTAGAGTAGATACCATAAATTGTAAGGTAGATTGAACTAATTACTTTGATTAATTCAATCTACCTATTAACAATTTACAGTTTAACAAATTTAACATTTTGAATTCTTGAATCTGATGAGATTCTGAGTATGTAAACACCTTTTGATATTGTTTCTAAGTCATTTAGGGTTATACTTTCCTGAGAATTTGAAATCGGTTTTGAATAATGATACACTTCTTTTCCAAAAATATCTACTATGGAAATAGCTGTTGGTTCATTTATGTGATTTTCAAATTTCAAATTTAGACTATTTAAAACAGGATTTGGCCAAAGCGTTATATCCTTGTTTTTGGATTCAAAGGAAGCTATTGCTAAAGAGGAATCCATCAATCTGGTGTAGAAACCTTTATTGTCGCTTTCGCCAACAAGTATAATTTTACCATCGGTTTGCAGCGCCATATCATAAATAACATCATCGCCAGGGCTTAAATCATAGAAACCTTGGGTTGTTCTGGTTTTAAAATTAAAGTTGGTATCAACATTTCCAACCGAATTAAATTTCTGCAAATACAAACCCTTGTTATTTGTTGCGATAGAAAATCCGCCCAAATAGAAAGATTCGTTGGGTGTAGCCAAAATTTTATAGGCACTTCCATCCACATTAAATAGTGATGTTTCTGTGGTGTGCGTTAAATCACTCATACTAATCCAGTCGGCACCCGATGCAGTAAAACCTCTAAATGCTGGAATTTGTTTTCCGTTCCATAAATTAGCTGTACTTCCTGCTCCACACAAATAAATATTGTCTGAACTAGCAATAAACATCGAGTACACCTCAGAAGAAGTACTTAACAAAAAATAATTGTTTTGAGTATTTATTTCATAGTTAAATACTTTTGATCCGTTATCTCCAAAAGTGGTGTCGAGTGTTCCGTTTGTATTTAATCGAGCAACAATTCCTTGTGAACCTGGAGATGTGCGATGTCCAGCCACTATTATTTTTCCTTCCGATTGTACACCAATTGCTCTGGCTTGACAATCGCTTCCAAAGGCCAATTTTGCATAACCTGTACTTTTGAATGTCTTGTCAAAAGTAAAATCTGTATTCAAACGAATAATAATCATTTTTCCTTGAGATGTTAAACACCTTCCAGCCAAAAGTATTTTTCCATCGGTTTGAGCAGTTGCAGCAAAAATATCAAAATCATTTTCACCAATATCAAAAGGTATAATGGTAGCCATAAGGAATTCTGCATTATCTAAACTACGAATTTCAATTCCTTTTAAATTGATTCCTTCTCCTAATAAATTGCTAACATAATAATCTCCAACTATTGGCAAAGGAAAGTTTTTATTCAAACTTCCTCCAGCCACGTTCGAAGAACTAGAATAAAAATTAGAACCGTTTACATCGACAAAACCACAGCCACCATAAGAAAAATTGGCTGAAAGAAAATGTCTATTGGTTATCAAATCGAACTGATTTGTTGCGGGGTTCAATTTTATACTTCTATTCGAAGATTTCAAAGCGGTATCAGCATTGGTAATATATTTAATACCGTAACTCGGTTCGACAAAATACGTTCCCGCTGGAATTAGCGTACAACCACTAGTGCAACCCGGAGTTCCGTCGCATTGTTCGCCTGCTTCGACAATGCCGTTGCCACAAGTGGATGCAGTATTTTTGAATGGGTTAATTTGTGCAACAATCAATTGGTTACAACTAACAAAAAATAAAAGAAGTAGTGCTTTTTTCATAATAATGGTTTTTAAATTCCATACAAAGATTTCAATTTGTATCGAATTTAAAAACCACTAATAGACCAACGACCTTTACAATAGACAGATTACATTATTTAAAAGTTGTCTTCATAAAAACATCAAATTCTGGCAAGTTTTTATCTTCATAAATAGCTATAAATTGACCAAATTGCATATAAGCATATACAAAAGGATTAGAGGCTGCTTGTTCGTAGTTTTTTGTAAAATAGTCTTCTTTATTTTCTCCGGCTGGAACTGGATTGGGCAGTTTTTCAAACATTTTTTTAGCCAGTTCATAACATTCGTTAAGTTCTTTGGTTTTGCCAATTTTTCTCCAATAAAGCATTGCAATGGTATTGGCCAAATGTTCGTTTTGATAACTTACTTTACTATTATCAAAATCATAAATTTCTTGATAAGCGTGACCGTATTCGTGAATTAAATAAAATCCGTTAAAGAACAGTCCGAACATTCTTTTTCCTTCTTCTTCAGTTCCTGCTACTTCTTTTGTAAAAGCTTTTAATTCGGTTAAAACTTGGCTCCACAATGGAATATTAACCCGATTGTTTCCATCAAAAAATATTAAATAAGGCGTTGTATTCACAATAGTTTTTGTGGTAAACTTTCCGTCATTTTTAAATTTAGACACATCTGTTTTAAATTTTTCGGCAATAATTGTGGCGTCGGTTAGCAATGAAACTGAGTCTTGGTAGGTTGTAAACCAATTGTTTTGGGCAGAAACCGTTTGCAAACAAAGAAATAAAAACGAGTAAGTGAGTATTCTTTTCATATTTTTTAGTGTTTAAATGAAAATTTAGCAGTGTTGTCTAAAATTGTAAAAGTAATGTTTGATGATATTGGTAGTGTTTTACTGGTCAATGGCTCTGTGTGTGCCCTGCATCCGCAGGACACACTCTGTAGTGTCGAAGAAAAATTCGAAAATACAAATTTCGGATTAAGAATCAAAATTATGGAGTGTTAT
>JAYVIK010000221.1:0-3311 GCA_043770265.1 Flavobacterium sp.
GAAATATTTAAAATTACACTAATTGAATTTAAAAATAAAATCCTAACTTTGAATCAAATTTAAATCAACTTTCATCAATAACGTTATGAAACTTGACAACTAAACTTTTAAACTTTTAAACTTATAACTATCTTTGTAATCTAAAATCAGTTTAAATAAAGATAACTGAAATCAGTTTAAAAAATGAAACTAGACAGAAAAGAAATCCTAAAAGCCCTTGAAAGCATATCCATTGCAGGCGAAGGAAAAAACATGGTAGAAAGCGGTGCGGTAACAAACGTAATCACTTTTGGAGATGAAGTTGTAGTCGACCTAGTACTTTCGACACCAGCAATGCATATCAAGAAACGTGCAGAAGACGATATCCGAAAACTAATTAACGAAACTTTTTCGGCCGATGCAAAAGTAAAAGTCAATATAAAAATTGAAGCAAAAGAAAATCCTAACGAAATAAAAGGGAAAACATTTCCTGGAATAAAAAATATCATTGCAGTAGCATCAGGAAAAGGCGGTGTTGGAAAATCTACTGTGACTGCTAACCTTGCAGTTTCATTAGCCAAAATGGGCTTTTCAGTCGGAATTCTTGATGCTGATATTTACGGACCATCAATGCCAATAATGTTCGATGTCGAAACCGAAAAACCTTTATCGACAACCGTTGACGGAAAATCAAAAATGAAGCCAGTCGAAAATTATGGTATCAAAATGTTATCAATTGGTTTTTTTACAGCACCTAGTCAAGCCGTAATTTGGCGTGGACCAATGGCATCAAAAGCCTTAAACCAAATGATTTTTGATGCCGATTGGGGCGAACTCGATTTTATGTTGATAGATTTACCACCGGGCACTGGCGACATCCATTTATCAATCATGCAATCACTACCAATCACCGGAGCAGTTGTCGTAAGCACGCCACAAGTCGTTGCACTTGCCGATGCCAAAAAAGGAGTTTCAATGTTTCTGTCAGAAGCAATTAACGTTCCAGTTCTCGGAATTATAGAGAATATGGCATATTTCACGCCCGAAGAGTTGCCAAATAACAAATATTATCTTTTTGGCAAAGAAGGCGCCAAAAACTTAGCAATCGACTTGCAAGTTCCGTTTTTGGGCGAAGTTCCAATAGTACAATCCGTTCGTGAAGCAGGCGATTATGGTCGTCCAGCAGCATTGCAAACAGGCTCGTTAATCGAGACAGTTTTCGAAGAAATAACCCGAAACGTAGTCCAAGAAACTGTTAACAGAAATCAAAACCTTGCACCAACCGAAGCCATAAAAATTACAACTATGGCAGGTTGTTCGGCCGTAAAAAAAACACCATAACCCCCAAAGAGGATTTAAATACTAATAAATGAATACACAAGAATTAACAATCGAAGTCGAAAAAGCGCTCGAAGAAATTCGACCGTTTTTAAATTCAGATGGTGGCGACATCACACTCATTTCGATAGACAATGACAAACATGTTAAAGTTCGACTCGAAGGAGCTTGCACATCTTGTAGCGTAAATCAAATGACATTGCGTGCTGGAGTAGAAACAACCATCAAAAAATTCGCGCCACAAATAGAAACCGTAGTCAATGTTTCGTAATTCACACAATTAATATTTGGGCGTGACCCAGAAGAAAACTGGGTCGGGCATTACACTCCCGCTTTTTTAAAATTGGAAGAAAAATCCAATTTAAAAAAGAGCTCCGTTTCAGTCCCTCACGCAAAAAAAGCGAAACAAAATAAATTCAAAACTAAAAAACTTAATCAACCATTCGTGGGCAAGGAAGCAGACTTTATGATTAAAACAGATATACTAATAATCGGAGCTGGACCAACCGGAATTTTCACAGTTTTTGAAGCAGGATTATTAAAACTGAAATGCCATATTATTGATGCTTTGCCGCAACCAGGCGGCCAATTATCAGAATTATATCCTAAAAAACCAATTTACGACATTCCGGGTTTTCCAGAAGTATTGGCGGGAGACTTGGTGCATAATTTAATAGAGCAATCTAAACAATTTCAACCCGGATTCACTTTGGGCGAAACAGCCGAGAAAATTCAAAAGTTAGACGATGGAACTTTTATAGTTTCAACTAACAAAGGTACAGAGCACCATGCCAACGCAGTTGCAATAGCAGGTGGACTGGGAAGTTTTGAACCCCGAAAACCACTAATCGAAGACATAGAATTTTACGAAAACAAAGGCGTAGAATATTTTGTAAAAGATCCAGAACTTTTTAGAAATAAAAGTATTGTGATTGCTGGCGGCGGAGATTCTGCACTCGATTGGTCTATATTTTTATCAGATATCGCAAAATCGGTAACTTTAATTCACCGCCGAAATGAGTTTCGTGGTGCACTCGATTCTGTCGAAAAAGTGCAAGAATTAAAGCACTTAGGTAAAATAAAACTTATAACTCCAGCTGAAGTTGTCGGTTTGAACGGAGCCGAACATTTAGAATCAATCGATATTGAGGAAAATGGCGCACATCGAAAAATCGAAACCGATTATTTCATTCCACTTTTTGGACTTACACCAAAACTTGGAGCTATCGCTACGTGGGGATTAGAAATTGAAAAAAACGCTATAAAAGTCAATAATTCTCTTGATTATCAAACCAATATAGAAGGCATTTATGCCATTGGTGACGTAAATACTTATCCTGGAAAATTAAAACTGATTCTTTGCGGATTTCACGAAGCAACGCTAATGGTGCAAAGCGTTTACCAGCGAATGAATCCTGGAAAAAAATATGTTTTAAAATATACTACGGTTTCAGGCGTTGATGGTTTTGATGGCACCCGAAAAGAAGCCGAAAAAGCTGTTGTAAAAGCAATTGAATAACAATTGATTATATTTACATTTACGTTTTAAACCAATACAATGTCCGACATCACCCTAAAAATTACCGATCGCCAAGGCAAAACCCACCAAGTACAAGCACCAACCGATATGAACATGAATATCATGGAAGTTGTCCGCATCTATGAACTTGCCGAAGAAGGCACAATTGGAGTTTGTGGCGGAATGGCAATGTGCGCCTCTTGTCAATGCTACATACTAAATGATGTTGAAGTTCCCGAAAAGTCAGACGATGAAGATGCCATGCTTTGGGAAGCTTTTAATGTAAAAAACAATTCAAGATTAGGTTGCCAAATTCAAATCACACCCGAAATAGATGGTTTAGAAATTGAGTTGGCTCCAGAATAAATATTTTTGAGGTGTTCTGATAATTACTTATAATTTTTACATATATTTACATTATGGAAAAATTTATAGGACAAAGCATTTTAGATTTCACAGATAGGTTTAAAACTGA
>JAYVIK010000222.1:0-3310 GCA_043770265.1 Flavobacterium sp.
GGACTTCAAATCCGCAGATCATTTTTTGAATCAAAAAAAATGGATAAAGAAAACCAAAACCCATTCATTGGACAATAATAAACTAAAATAATAGCTATATTTGTAACACATAAAAAAATAAACAATAGAAAAATAAAAATATAAACATATCGTTGAGCTTTTAGCTCTTATTCTCTCAACTGAAATCGGCAAAATTTCTAAAGTACAAAGGAGAATAAGTTGCGGATGCTCACACCAATTAGGTGTGAGCTATTCGTGCTTATTTATTTGTACGGGCTTTGCCGAGCCTCAGTTGTAGATAAGCAATACGGATAGTTTCACACCTTCTTTTTTTGCTTATCGGTTTAAGAGTAAGTTTCGCTTTTAAACTAAAAACATGGCAAGAAATGCAACCAATATAAATTTACAGAAAGCCAAGAAAGAAAAGAATGATGAGTTCTACACAATACTTTCAGACATTGAGAAAGAATTGAGACACTACAAGCATCATTTTAGAGGGAAAGTAGTTTTTTGTAATTGTGACGACCCTAGAAAGAGCAATTTTTTTCATTACTTCTCCTATAATTTTGAGAGTTTAGGCCTCAAAAAATTAATAACAACTTGTTATAAAAATCAAGATGCTGATTTGTTCAGCGAAAACAAATCAGAAAAAGCCATTTATTTAGAATATAATGGTGATAAAAATGGCAATAATGTTCCTGATGTAGAAGAAATTGGCATTATACACTTAAAGGGTGATGGTGATTTTAGAAGTCAAGAAAGTATTGAATTACTTAAACAAGCTGATATTGTAGTTACCAATCCACCGTTTTCATTATTCAGAGAATATATTACTCAACTTGTTGATTACGACAAAAAATTTCTGATTGTAGGAACTTGGAATGCAATTTCTTATAAAGAAACTTTTAAACTAATAAAAGAAGACAAATTATGGATTGGTATAAATAGCAATCGTAATTTCTCAGGATTTATTGTACCAAAACATTATTCAATGCATGGTACAGAGGCTAGAGTTGATGAAAAAGGGAATAATATAGTTTCTTCAAATAATACTTGTTGGTTTACAAATCTTGATAACTCTAAACGATATGAAGAATTAATTCTTTATAAAATATTTAATGAAGCCGAATATCCGAAGTATGACAATTATGATGCTATAAACGTGAATGTAACAAAAAACATTCCTTGTGATTATTCCGGTGTTATGGGAGTTCCAATTACTTTTTTAGATAAATATAGTCCTACTCAGTTCGAAATTATTGGGCAAATGGCAACAACAAAAATTGACGAATTTAATTTTGGATATCCGTACGTCAATGGAGAAAAAATTTATGCAAGAATTTTAATTAAAAACAAAAAACTATGATTATGAATTTTGAATTAATCAAAAATGTAATATTTTATATTTTATCCTCTCTAACGGTTTTTGGCCTTATTGTTTTTTACTTTAAAATATGGAGAATATCAACAAAAATTAAAGAAATCAATAACGAAATAGAACAAAAACATAAAAGTCTTAATCAATTTGATTTAGAAAGCATAAAATCAGATGGAGAATGGGATATAAATATTGGAAAAGACAATAAAAATGAGAAGCAAGAGATGCGAAAACTCGAACATAGAATAGAGTCCTTGTGTAGAGAAAAAATATATTATCTCGAGGAAATTTCAATTTATAAACTATTTAAAAAATAAGTAATGAACATAGCACTCAAAGAAATAACAGTCAGTGAATTAGTAAACGGGTACAAAGACAACAACGATGATGGTGTGGTGGGTTATGACGGAAAACTCGACATTCGTCCGCCTTATCAACGTGAATTTGTGTATGATGTAAAAGAACGTAATGCGGTGATTAATACTTTGCAAAAAAATTTCCCGCTCAATGTGATGTATTGGGCAGTTCGAGAAGGTGGGGATTTTGAAGTAATCGATGGGCAGCAACGTACCATTTCTATTTGTCAATATGTCAATGGCGATTATTCTATCGAGGGTTTGGCATTTCACAATTTACCCAAAGACAAGCAAGAACAAATCTTAAAATATCAGCTAATGGTCTATTTCTGTTCGGGAAGCGACAGCGAAAAATTAGATTGGTTTGAAACTATCAACATCGCAGGAAAGGTTTTAACAGACCAAGAATTGCGAAATGCGGTGTATTCAGGTTCTTGGGTTTCTGATGCCAAACGGTATTTTTCAAAAAATAGCAGACCCAAAATCGGTGATGAATATTTAAATGGTTCTGCCAACCGACAAGAATATTTAGAAAAAGCCATCGATTGGATTTCTGAGGGAAGCATAAAAGAATATATGTCTAAAAATCAACACGAACCTAATGCTAACGAATTGTGGCTGTATTTTCAAAGTGTCATTAATTGGGTAAAAGTTACTTTTCCCAAGTATCGAAAAGAAATGAAAGGGATTGAATGGGGGAAATTATACAACGAATACAAAAACGAAAAATGGGATGCCAAAGCGTTAGAAACTGAAATTACTATACTAATGCTAGACGAAGATGTTTCTAATAAAAAAGGAATTTACTATTTTGTTTTAACCAGAAGGGAAAGGCATTTAAGCATTCGTTCTTTTTCGGACAAACAAAAACGAGAAGCATTTGAAAGGCAAAACGGCATTTGTGTAAAATGCAACGAAAAATTTGAACTACACGAAATGGAAGCCGACCATATCACTCCTTGGCACGAAGGCGGTAAAACATCGGCAGAAAATTGTCAAATGTTATGCAAACACGATAATAGAATTAAATCAGGAAAATGAATAATTACTTTGTTTCCTGAATATGATGACTATCTTTATAATAAACTAAAAACCTCGTCATTTGGGCGAGGTTTTTTATTATTAATTGTTTCAAATATTACAAAGTTTCTTTCAACCATTTGTAAAATTCTCTATGCCAAACTAGTGCATTTTGTGGTTTTAAAACCCAGTGATTTTCTTCAGGAAAATACAATAATCTACTTTTTATTCCTAGCATTTGGGCCGCCTGAAAAGCTTCTTGCGCTTGCCCGATAGGAACTCTAAAATCATTTCCGCCTTGTATGATTAATATTGGAGTATTCCATTTATCGACAAAATTGATAGGGTTGAATTTGGTATAAGCTTTTTGAGCAATGGCATTGTCCTTTTCCCAATAAGCTCCTCCAAAATCCCAATAGTTAAAAAACACTTCTTCGGTGGTGCCAAACATACTTTGGGTATTGAAAACGCCATCATGAGCAATAAAAGTTTTGAATCTATTGTTATGAATTCCAGCCAAATAAAACACGGAATATCCGCCATAACTAGCGCCAAC
>JAYVIK010000223.1:0-9211 GCA_043770265.1 Flavobacterium sp.
AATAAGCGTGATGTTGGAAAATACAGAAATAGAACAAGACCTTTAGTGCTTAAAAATCAGAAAGATGCAATATAATAATTCCTTAACTTAATGACATTGAGCGCGAGCTTCTAGCTCGTGACCACAAGCACAAGCAAATAAAAATGGAAATTTAGAATGGGCACGAGCGTGACGCTCGCGCCAGCGACATAAAAGTTCCGTAGGAACGACCCATCTTGTAGCAACGGATTTTATTCCGTTTGATGAGGATTCGCAATGAAAAATAAATGAACAAGTTCCATAGGAACGACGCATTTTGTAGCAACGGATTTTAATCCGTTGGATGAAGATGTGAAATGCAACGGAATTTATTCTGTTGAAAATTAAAACGAATTATGAATAATAAATATGAACCTAGAAAAGCAACCTTATAGCGAACTTATCGATAAAATTGGCAGCTTGTTGCAACAAGGCCGACAGCAGGCAGCGCAATCGGTTAATACAATTTTGGTGCAAACTTATTGGTATATTGGGCAACATATTGTAGAGTTTGAGCAAAAAGGAAATCAAAAAGCGGAGTACGGCAGTCAGTTGTTTGAGAGGCTCTCAAAAGATTTGTCCATTGCTTATGGTAAAGGGTTTAGTAGGTCTAACCTTTTGTATATGCGTAAGTTATATCTTTATTTCCCAATAAGTGAGACACTGTCTCACTTATTGACTTGGAGTCATTATTTTGAAATTTTAAAGGCCGATTCAGAGTTAGAAATTAGCTTTTATAACAAACAATGCCAACACGAGCGATGGAGTGTTCGAGAGTTAAAACGCCAAATGCGAAGTTCTTTGTTTGAAAGATTAGCATTGAGTAAAGACAAAGAAGGCGTTTTGAAATTGGCGAAAGAAGGACATCTTGTAGAAAATCCAGAAGACCTTATCAAAGATCCTTTTGTATTGGATTTTTTGAATATTCCAGAGCAATTTCAATATTTAGAAAATGAATTAGAAGAAAAAATCATTTCTAATTTGCAGCAATTCATTATGGAAATGGGTAAAGGATTTGCTTTTATTGGTAGACAATACCGAATGGGTATTGGCGGAAAACATTTTTATTTAGACCTTCTTTTTTACCATCGAATACTTAAATGTTTTGTTTTGGTTGACTTAAAAAGAGGCGAAATTGACCACCAAGATATTGGTCAAATGAATTTATATTTGAATTATTTCAAAAAAGAAGAAGCTTCTGAAGGCGATAATGAACCTATTGGGATTATTTTAGGAGCACATAAAAATCACATTTTAGTTGAATATGCTACAGATAGTATTACGAATAAAGTGTTGTTGAGTAAATATCAATTGTATTTGCCCGACAAAAAAACGCTTCAAAATCGATTGGATAAATTATTGGAAAATTGAATTTATTGCACAATGTTGCGTGAGGGATAGCAGCGGCATCTCCCGATTTAGAAAAACAAGGCTTTTTAGCCGTAGTTTTTGTTATCGGGAATATAGCGAATAGCCCGACCCTCGGGTCACGCCCAAAATAATAATAAAGAAAAAGGGAATACCTACAAGGTTTTGAAAACCTTGCAGGATTAAAAATAAAATAAATGTCAAAAGCAGAAAAGAGAAGAAACCTAGTTTTATCGGGATTAGAACCCTTAATCATTACGCCGGAAAGCGTATTTGTTAACATTGGGGAACGTACAAACGTGACCGGTTCCAGAAAATTTCTTCGATTAATCAAGGAAGAAAAATACGATGAAGCATTAAGCATTGCCAAAGAACAAGTAGAAGGTGGAGCACAAATCATCGATATTAATATGGATGAAGGAATGCTCGATGGTGAATATGCAATGACCAAATTCCTGAATTTAATCGCAGCCGAACCAGATATTTCGCGTGTGCCGATTATGATTGACAGCTCAAAATGGGCAATTATAGAGGCAGGTTTGAAAGTAGTGCAAGGAAAATGTGTGGTGAATTCCATTTCGTTGAAAGAAGGCGAGGAAGCTTTTATTCATCACGCCAAGTTGATTAAACGTTATGGAGCCGCTGTAATTGTAATGGCTTTTGATGAAGTAGGTCAAGCTGATAATTACGAACGTAGAATTGAAATTTGCCAGCGTTCGTATGATATTTTAGTCAATAAAGTGGGTTTTCCTCCGCAAGATATTATTTTCGATTTGAATATATTTCCAGTTGCAACCGGAATGGAAGAACACCGGCTGAATGCTTTGGATTTCTTTAGAGGAACCAAATGGGTTCGCGAAAATTTGCCACACGCACACATCAGTGGTGGTGTGAGTAACGTTTCGTTTTCGTTTAGAGGAAATGATACCGTTCGGGAGGCGATGCACTCGGTTTTCTTGTATCACGCGATTCAAAACGGAATGACGATGGGAATCGTAAACCCCGAAATGCTTTCTATTTATGATGAAATTCCAAAAGATTTATTAGAGCACGTTGAAGATGTGATTTTGGACAGACGCGATGATGCTACAGAACGCTTATTGGATTTTGCCGAAAATGTAAAAGGAGATGTCAAAAACAACGAGAAAGCGGTTCAGGAATGGCGTTCAGGAACGGTTCAAGAAAGAATCACGCATTCTTTAGTAAAAGGAGTCGACGAATTTATCGAAATTGATGTTGAAGAAGCGAGACTTGAAGCCACAAAACCAATCGAAGTGATTGAAATCAACTTGATGACAGGGATGAATGTTGTTGGGGATTTGTTTGGTTCAGGAAAAATGTTTTTGCCACAAGTGGTGAAATCGGCGAGGGTTATGAAAAAAGCCGTTGCCTATTTGTTGCCTTATATCGAAGCTTCGAAACAAGTTGGTGACAAGCAAGGAAACGGAAAAATATTGATGGCAACCGTAAAAGGAGACGTTCACGATATTGGAAAAAATATAGTTTCAGTCGTATTGGCTTGCAATAATTATGAAATTGTAGATTTGGGCGTAATGGTGCCTCCCGAAAAAATTATTGCTGCTGCGATTGAACACAACGTAGATATTATTGGGTTAAGTGGTTTAATAACGCCATCATTAGACGAGATGGTTTATCTGGCCAAAGAATTAGACAAAAGAGGAATGAAAATCCCGATAATGATTGGCGGAGCAACTACCTCACGAGCGCATACAGCTGTCAAAATCGCACCTCAATATAGAGAAACCGTAATTCACGTTAACGATGCTTCGAGAGCGGTAACGGTGGCTGGAAGTTTGTTAAACAAAGATAAAAAATTATACGCAAGCGATATTCGCGCTGAATATGATGCATTTAGAGAAACGTTTTTGAATCGTTCGCGAGATAAGAATTTCTTAACCATTGAGCAAGCTCGTAAAAATAAATTGCAATTGGATTGGGCTAATTTTACTCCTGTAAAACCAAATGTAATTGGCGAACAAGTAATCGAAGTGGATTTGGATGTTTTAGTTCCGTATATTGATTGGACACCTTTTTTTAGAACTTGGGAATTGTTTGGAAAATATCCTGCGATTCTAACGGATGAGGTAGTTGGAGAAGAAGCGACTTCTGTTTTTGCAGATGCACAGGAAATGTTAGCAGTGATTTTGAAAGAAAAGAAATTGCAAGCCAAAGGAATTTATGGTATTTTTCCTGCGAATCAAATCAACGATGATGATGTTGAATTGACAGACGAAAGCGGAAAACCGCTACAAACCTTCTTGACTTTGCGTCAGCAAGCTCAAAAAACAAAAGGTGCTCCAAATATCGCTTTGTCCGATTTTATCGCTCCAAAAGATAACGGTGTTACTGATTATATGGGAGCATTTTGTGTAACCACTGGATTTGGTGTTGACGAATGGGCAGCAGAATTCGAAAAGGATTTGGATGATTACAATTCGATTATGGTCAAAGCTTTGGCAGACCGTTTTGCAGAAGCTTTCGCCGAATATTTACACGAAAAAGTACGTAAGGAAATTTGGGGTTATGCCTCAGATGAAAAGATAAGTGCCGAAGAAATGATTGCCGAGGAGTACAAAGGAATTCGTCCAGCACCAGGTTATCCAGCCTGTCCAGACCATTTAGAAAAACCAACCATTTGGAAATTGCTCGATGTGGAAAATAAAATTGGAGTAACTTTGACCGAAAGTATGGCAATGTGGCCGGCTTCATCGGTTTCGGGGTATTACTTTGGAAATCCAGAAAGTAAATACTTTGGACTCGGAAAAATAAAAGAAGACCAAGTAATAGATTACGCCAAAAGAAGAAGTATATCAACCGATAAGGCGATGAAATGGTTGAACCCAAATATAGCTGACTAAAAAGTTTGTTGTTTATAGTTTGTTGTTTATGGTTAGCAACAACAAACTATGAACTATAAACTATAAACTTAAAAAAATGAAAGTAACACAACATATAGAAAACGCAAAAGGAAAACCATTATTCTCTTTTGAAATTGTTCCGCCTCAAAAAGGAAGTAATATCAAGGATTTGTATGAAAATATAAATCCGTTGATGGAATTTAAACCGCCTTTTATAGATGTAACCACTTCGAGAGAAGAATATGTGTACATCGAAAAAGACGGACTTTTTGACCGTAGAATTACCCGTATGCGTCCAGGAACCGTTGGAATTTGCGCTTCTATCCAGCATAAATATGGTATAGATGCCATTCCTCACGTTTTGTGTGGGGGATTCACCAAAGAAGAAACCGAGTATCTATTGGTCGATTGCCACTATTTAGGAATCGATAATTTGATGGCTCTTCGCGGCGATCCAATGAAAGGTGAAAAATATTTTGAACCTACCAAAGGCGGAAATAATTATGCGGTAGATTTAGTTAAACAAATCAAGGCGATGAATTCAGGACAGTTTTTACACGACACTTTGCCAACTGAAAATGCCCCTGATTTTTGTATAGGAGTATCAGGTTATCCCGAAAAACACATCGAAGCACCAAGCTTAGAAGCCGATTTGAAAAGACTGAAAGAAAAAGTTGATGCAGGTGCAGACTACGTTGTGACTCAGATGTTTTTTGACAACCAAAAGTATTTCAAGTTTGTCGAAGCCGCTCGTGCCATAGGAATTACAGTGCCAATTATCCCCGGAATCAAACCAGTAGCGGTGAAACGTCATTTGCAAATGTTGCCACAAGTTTTTTGGTTGGATATGCCTCAGGATTTGATCCATTCTATTGAGCAAGCCAAAGATAATGCGGCAGTTCGTCAAGTAGGAGTTGAATTTGCAGTGCAACAATCCAAAGAATTGATAGAATTTGGTGTGCCTTTCGTGCATTATTATTCTATGGGAAAATCTGATAATATTCATCAAATAGCGAGTCAGGTTTTTTAAGAATCAGTAATAAATTTATAGAATCAGACCTAACAGGTTTTTAAAACCTGTTAGGTCTTTATTTTATTTATTTCGTCATTTCCCTAAAAACAACTTCAATATTTTTATTTTTTTGATTCAATTGTAATGTTTTCAAACCATTAGCATTCGCAAAATCAAAAACAGCCGGACGCATATCTTTGTCGGCATTGAAAGTCAATTTCGACCTCAAAGGTTTTTAAAACCTGTGAGGTCTTTTTTATTTGCTTGTGAATTTTATTACTTAGTAATTTTGTAAGTTAGCTGTTTTAAACAATGTCTATTTTTAGTTGATTTTAAAGAAATATTTCATAAATTAGCTTAAGAATATTGGGTTGTTTTAGGCTGTTATTTTATAAATCAATACTAACTCAAATATTGTCCAATTAATCTTGTAGCATAAAACTGAAATGAATAATTTATTGAAATTATATTCGGAACTTTTAACTATTTATGTTAATCAAATTAAAAACATTGAATTACAAAACAATGAATTACAAAACAATGAATTACAAAATAAACAAAGAATACAATATGATTCTTATGCCGTTTTAAATCGGCATATGTTTATTTATGATGAATACTTGCAAAACACCTCTTATAGAGGATTTTGTTATTCAGAGAAAAATTTAATAATGCCGTATTTAGTTGACTTTATTGTGGTATTTGAAAACAGTTCTGACGAAATTAAAACCGAATTTCAAAAATTAAAGTTTAAAAATCAGGGGCAAGAATATTTAGACAATTTATTACAAGACAAATTTCCTTTTGTTAACTTTCTTCAACTACAATTATTAGAATTGAAAGATCTAAAATATAAATGTATAATACCTATTAAACCTCAACGGAGCAATGCATCAATAAAGATTGGAAAATACGAAAAGGATCTAAAAGAATACTTTGAAAAAGTAAAAATTTTAGATAATTGTCTTTATGAAGTCAATGAAAGGATTAAACTAGTTGAAGAATTAAAAAATAAAATTTGACTTTTATAAAACTGCCTAGAGAATCAATCAAATTTCAATTGCTTAAAGTAGAATGTAATCGTCTAACATTCTCAAAAATAAAATACCAAATTACGAGGAAATATTTTTCAAATGGTTTGTAATTAATAACTCGCTCAATAAATTTAAAATAAATGAAACGCACACTTTTAATATTATTAGTTTCTGCTTTGATGGGATTTAAAACGGTCAACAATAACAATGTGTTAACCAAAGAAGAGCCAATCGAAATTTTATTGTTTAATAAACTTAATGAAATAAAATGTAATGAAATAGGTTCAATGGATGATTTTATTAATTTTTTAGGAACATTTTATATGGAAGGCAAATCTAAAGACCAATCAATGGATATTTATAAATTAAAACCTTCATATAATCAATATATATCTATTGGGATTTATACGGAATATAAAGGTTTTAGGTTTGAATCAATTAATCCTATAATATATAATTACATTGTGAAGAATGGAAGGTTTAAAGAAAAATTTACTAAAAAAGATTTTTTTATGTTGGTTTATGAAATTGGAGATGAAAGTTATCTTTTAAAAAGTTCCTTTTACAATGGACAATCTTATTATATAGTTGATACTTATTGTAATAAATAGCGTTGTTAAAATGACCTATAATTAACTGTTTTTTTTTAATTACAAAAGGATTTGATTGCTTCATATGCTTTTTCATTTCCTAATTCTCCAGCTTTACTTAAATCAAGACATCCACTATCTTTCATAAGTAATCGGATTTTTGAAATTCCTCTACAATAGAATGCAGAATCATCTTTAGGGTCTCTCTCAATTGCCATAGTGTTGTCTGCAATTGCACCCCGATAATCCTCTAATGCATATTTTGAAAGCCCTCTCTGGCTGTATGCCTTTGCATTGCTTGAATCTATTTCAATTGCTTTATTAAAATCAATTATTGATTCTCGATATTTTTTCAAATGTTTTTTTGTAACTCCACTAAAATAATAATAATGAAATACATTAGGACTAAATTCAATTGCTTTACTAAGATCCTCGACTGCTCCTCTATAGTCTTCTAATGTGTATTTTGCAAAACCTCTGTTGAAATAATAGACCGATTCGGTGGGGTTTATTTCTATTGCATCGCTGAAATCTAAAATTGCACTACGATAATCATTTAATTTAATTTTCACACTTGCTCTTGAATCATAATATTTAAACTCGTAAGGCGCAATTTCGATTGCTTTGGTTAAATCTATAATAGCTCCTTGATAATCTCCTAGGTTTTTTTTTGCTAATCCCCTGTTATAGAATGAGTAATCATCATCTGGATTCGTCTCGATTACTTTTGAAAAATCTGCAATTGCTCCGTCATAATCATTTAACTTTACTTTTGTATTACCTCTTCTGTAATAAGCTTCGGTGTTATTTGAGTTAATTGCTATTGCTCTATTGTAGTCTAAAATTGCTCCTTTATAGTCTTTATTTTCAGCTTTTTTATCTGCTTTTTCGACATAACTTTTGCTAGTTTGACCATAACTGTTTCCAATTAAATATAAAACAAGTGTCAGCGATAATATCGTTTTCATAATTTTTGTTTTTATTGAGTTTTTTATCTTAAATATAAATTACTTCGTCATTTCCCTAAAAACCGCTTCCAGATTTTTATTTTTTTGATTCAATTGTAATGTTTTCAAACCATTGGCATTCGCAAAATCGAAAACAGCCGGACGCATATCTTTGTCGGCATTGAAAGTCAATTCCCAAATCATATCATGTGTATTTTTATAAGAAGTAAGATTCTCGATTTTGGCAATCAATTGTTCTTCGACTTTATAGTCAAATTCTACTTCGATAATTTGTTCCTTGTCTGCCGAAATTAAAGTGTCTAATTTTTTATCGGCTACAATTTTACCTTTGTCAATAATAATTACTCGATCGCAAATCGCTTCAACTTCCTGCATAATGTGTGTCGAAAGAAAAACAGTTTTGTCTTTGCCCACATTTTTAATGACATTTCTAATTTCGACCAATTGGTTGGGATCCAAACCTGTTGTTGGTTCGTCGAGAATCAAAACATCGGGATTGTGCAACAAAGCGTTTGCTAATCCTACACGTTGGCGGAAGCCTTTGGATAATTGTCCTATTTTCTTGTGACTTTCATTGGATAAACCCGTCAGTTGTATCACATCTTCGATTCTGGATTTAGCCACTTTATAAACATCGGCATTGAAAGCTAAATATTCTCTCACGTACAAATCCAAATACAACGGATTGTGTTCCGGCAAATATCCAATAGATTGCTGTACTTTTTTGGTTTGCAAATTCACATCAAACCCATTTACCGCAGCCGAACCTTCATCGGCAGCAATATATGTGGTCAATATTTTCATTAAAGTCGATTTTCCGGCGCCATTTGGCCCCAGGAAACCAACGATTTCTCCTTTTTGAACCGTAAACGAAATGTTGTCCAATGCTTTTTGAACTCCATAATTTTTCGATATATTATTTACTTCTATTGACATTGTTTTTTATTTTTAGCAAAAGTAAACAGAAAATGTATTGATTTATTGTTTTTTAATCTCAATGGTTAAAAAGAGTTTTTAGAAAGTTTAAAAAGTGAAAGCTGTTCAGGAGCGGTTGCTTAATTGTTATTTTAAGACTTCATTTTTAATTATTTTGTAATGAAAAACGAATTTAGCAGATAATTCTTTTTTTATTGGATAAAAACTTTCTTTTATTTGGGTTAGCAAAAAAATAATTTATACATTCGCAGAGAATTTATTAAAAAAGCAGTATTACAATGGCAACTAACCGTTTTTATTTTAGCAACACTTACTATTTCTTCTTTAGGAAGTAAGGATTGTCTATGGTTATTTGAAAGATTAAGAAACAAATAAAACTAATATACAATCCTGATGAAAATCAGGA
>JAYVIK010000224.1:0-3296 GCA_043770265.1 Flavobacterium sp.
AACTATTATAAGGTTTGAGAGAGATAAAAAGATGTTAGATACATCTTACTATGGACTTATCGACATTTAACTGATTATCAATATTTTAAATTAAAATCAATCGCCCAGAATTATCTGTAAAAAATACAAAAAAAATGATTATCATCAACAATTTAAAAGTTGCTATTCACAATACAGCCAACGTAGGTTTAGTTCAACACACGCTACAAGCAATTTGGGGATTTGGCTTAATGGAAAAATTGGTTTTGTATTTGGAAGATTTGGCAAATCCGAATAACGGGCTTAATTTAGTCCCAAACCCGCTGTAGTAGCGGAACGTTAAACCTAAAATCATACAAAAACCTAGATTTATGAAAACAAACTACGCAAAATTACTATTGTTAAACCTTATCCTATTCTGTACAACAACGTTTGGACAAACTGCTAACAAATATCCTTATGCCACCAACAAGGATTTTTTAACCATTTGGAACGGGGAAGCTTATGTTCCTTTTTTCATAAAGGGTACTAATTTAGGAGTTAGTATTCCCGGAACATTCCCTGGAGAATTGGCTCCCACTTATGAGCAATATTTGCATTGGTTTGGAGAAATAAAAGAGGCGGGTTTCAATTCATTCAGAATTTACACGTTGCATTATCCACGTTTTTATAAAGCCTTGAGTGATTATAATAAACTACATCCCGACAACCCTTTACTTTTTATGCAGGGTATTTGGCTTGACGAGGAAGCCCAAGGCTATAATCACAACTTAAATTTTCTAACCAATACTTTTCAATTAGAAATTCAGGACAACATAAAATGTTTACACGGAAACAACACCATTCCAGAACGATTCGGAAAAGCTTCCGGTAGTTATACAACTGACGTGTCGAAATGGTGTCTGGCTTATATCATCGGGCGAGAAGTTTTCCCAGAAGAAATTGCAACAACTAATCTTTCGAACCCAAGTGATACCCAATTTATAGGTAAACATCTGAAAATAGCAAATGCATCACCCGCTGAACAGTGGGAAACAAGAATGATGGATTTCGCAATTGATTTTGAACAAACGACTTTTAACACACAAAGACCTATTAGTTTTTCAAGTTGGCCAACTTTAGACCCAATTACACATGCGGGGGTGGCAAACGACCCAGAAGACAGTCAGCAAATTGATTTGTCTAAAATTGAAATCGTAAGCGCTCCGGCAGGGATTTTCTCGAGCTATCATGCCTATCCGTATTATCCCGATTTTATTAGTGATCAAGCTTCCTATCAAAACACTTCTGATAATTTGGGTCCAAACAGTTACAAAGCCTATTTACAAGAACTTAAATCGCATTATACCAAATTTCCTTTAATCATTGCTGAATACGGCGTTCCCAGCAGTTGGACTACCGCACATTACACTTCATCGGGCATGAATCATGGAGGATTTGACGAATACAATCAGGGTCTTACAAATATGAGAATGTTACAATCGATTTCTGATTCTCAATGTGGTGGCGGCATCCAATTTTCACTTATGGACGAATGGTTTAAAAGAACATGGATTGCAGACGCTTTGGATTATAATCCTGAAAGTAGGGTATTGTGGCAAAACCTTAATTCTGCTGAACAAAACTTTGGTTTGCTAAGCTTCGAAAAACCCTCGCAATTTAAAATCTTGAAAGAGAATAGTGCAGATGCTGTTACAAAAATAAGCGCAGATGCTAACCTCAAATTTTTGGAGATTAAACTCGATCTAAAAGTTGCTTTCAAAACCATTGATGAAATTTGGGTAGCTTTAGACACTTACGATACAACTCTCGGAGAATCTTTGCTTCCTAATGGCGCCAGCATCCCCAACAGAAGTGAATTTGCCTTAAAAATAACAAATCATTCTGCCGAATTATATGTTACCGAAGCTTATGATACTTTTGGGAACTGGCATCAAGTTTCAACGGCCAATCAATTGTACCGTTCGATAGCCACTGATGGTAAACCTTGGAATATAGTTAGAGTTAAAAACAATGGTAAAAATTCTAATGCTGATATCCAATACATCGGAAACTTACCCGTGAATTATGATTTTCAACCGTATTCATCTAAAGACGGAGTGACTATTGCCAATAAATCAATCCATATTCGTTTGCCATGGAACTACATTAATTTTGTAGCTCCAAATACTAAAACCGTTTTAAACGATACCAGAGAAACCCCAGCGAAAGAAGAAGCTATTACGGACGGAATTAAAATAAATGCCTATTACAAGCAAAACTGGTTTCAGCACGACGCTAGATTTGTTTGGAATGATTGGAATGCGAGTGATTTGATCAATATTCCGGAGAAAAGAAAAGTATCTTTTTACGTGATGCAGGACAATTTACAGAAATTTAACACCAGTGCTATCAGCGTAAATGATGAGTACACTTTTGATGATGGTAAGTATCCTGCTTATATTAATGCCCCTTACGGTTTGCTCAAAAACGACTTCGATTTGGATGGAACAGAAAAAATGACGGTTATTTTTAAAAATCCTAAAAACGGAATTTTGATCTTACAAACCGATGGTTCTTTTGAATATTCTCCTATTCTAAATTTCGTTGGCACGGATTCTTTTCAATATGCTATTTATGATGGTTATAGTTTATCTACACCTACAACGGTTGTATTAAATGTTAAAAAACCGAACCTAAAAACGAACTCTGTTCAAACGACTATAAATATATATCCTAATCCTGTAACTGACATTTTAACTGTGGAAGCACCAACAGGCTTTGATGAGTTGATGATTTTTGATACCACTGGAAAGAAAATGAATTCCTATACTAATTTCGATAGAACGGCAAGCATAAATTTGAGTGATCTTTCTCAGGGCATTTATTATCTTGTAGGTATCAAAGACGGAAAAACTGCCAGCGCTAAAATCATCAAGAAGTAATACCAATTGTAATTTTAAAATGGTCTAATCCATTTTAAAATTTTACAATGGTTAATGCCGATCGACAATATGTAGAGTAAAATTTATTGGACTCTATATATTGCTAGTCGGCATAAGATTCATTTGGCAAAAAAAAGGGCAAACCTTTTTATAAAAATTATATAATTTTTTTAGCAGCTGTCTCGACTTGAAAAAGTTGACAACAATGAGCTCGATATTGTATCGTGCTCATTTTTTTTAAAAATCAGTTTAATTGTGTTTATCGATCTAATGACTCCAAATGAAGCCCCTAACACAGGGCATTCGCTTTTAAAAAAAGAAAAAAAAGTTAGCCACGACCCGAACGAAGTGAACTGGCGTAGCAATTACACCAATTATCACTAATTTCTATTA
>JAYVIK010000225.1:0-26625 GCA_043770265.1 Flavobacterium sp.
ATATTATATGTTTTACCCACTTCATAAGTGAGTTCTTTACATTTCATATTATAAGTTGCTTTATAGCCTTTCATATTTTGATTATATGTTAGTGTTTAATCAATTTTCTTTAACATCTTTCAACCCTAAGATAAAAAAGAAAGCACATGCGATTCGAATAGCGTTCTTAATAAACCCTTCGAGATAAAATACGTCGAATATTGATAATGGTCCAGACTGGATCGCCCAACAATATCCGATAAAACCAATCATCATGCCAATGATGTATCCGATACCATTTTTGATATCACCCAAGATTAAATGTGCTCCGATTAGTCCGAGTATAAATCTCACGCTAGTCCCCACCCCATAAATACTAAAATCTAAATAACATCCAAATGTTATTGATAGTAATCCGATAAGAATTTGAAATCCTCTACCCAATTTACTAAAATATAAAATCAATGCTAGACTAGATACTCCAATAGGGATTGAATATTTTTTAACGAAATCTATAATATTTGACATAATAATATCCACTAATAAATTATTTGATTAGGGATTGGACCTAATCAAATAATTACTGTTTATCCATCAAACGCCCGAAACTACTAGAGTTTCAATATCTTCTTCTTCTACTGGGGATACTTCAGCCGCAAGTTGTTTGGTGAGTTCTTCCAACTTCTTACGAAGTCGATCTTGTCGCTTACTTTCTTTGGCAGCGGCTTTTTCTTCATCGGTAAGAACAATCTTCTCAACTTTACCTTTCTTTGCAAGACCTAGACCATCGACAATAATAGCGAATGTGTCAACTTCTTGAGCATCCCCATTATCATCAGGTAGAAGACCTACTCGATTATTGAATGCCACTTCCAATAGTAGAGTAATCACACCTTTATCCGTCAGGTGATAATCTTCTTTTAGCTGTTGGATAGTATCCTTTTGAACCTCGCTAACATTTACTACGATTTGTTTAGCGACCGACTTTTTTTCGTTTTCAGTTTCCATATACGTTTATTATATATTAGTGTTTAATTAAATTATTTCGACCACATCGCATAGATAAGATACCCGATCAATGTGCTCAATAAAATTGCAATGAATATGCCAAAGCTAATCCATAGAGGCGATAGAACCCACCACCAACTCCATGTGATATAACCCGTCATTTTTAGTCCGATGAATAGGATGGTTAAAAGGCTCGTGAACCCGATCCCGCTTGATGATGTATTATTACTATTGTTCATAATTTTTTAATTGTTTAATAATTTCTTCTTTATCTTCGGTCCCATAATTGGGCTGGGCCATGTGCCAATATCTATCATCGGTTTTGACGAATAATGCTAACCAAGAATGATCTTCCTCTAAAAATTCCTCAGTGATAAATTCGATCATGATGTTACTATATGATAGTGTTTAATGAGTCTCTTCGTAACCGATCTTTTCAAGATGTTTCCAACGATACACAACTTTATCATCTTCGGTGATTTCCTTCATCATATGGCCATTCTTATATGCTTCATTGTAAGTATCTCTCACACCATGGTAATATGACGTTTCGAGTAATATTTTACATGTACAACTCGATACTATACACACCACACTTACCACGCCTATTAGGAAGATCTTGTCACCAGTATTCATAATATCAATAATCTACTTCCTCTGGAAGATCTAAAATATTTTCAGCCTTGATTGTGAAACATAGAGGACGATCTTCTTCCTTTGGTTCGATAATTTTACGGGCCTCCGATGGCGTTAGATATTCCGCGAATTTAAGTTTATCCACTACTACTCCATCGACATAATAAGTAGATTTTGGAATATGATTACCGGCTTGGCTGGGAGTGAGTCGGATATAGTCAACACCTTTATGTTCAATGATGTATGGAAATTGAGATACGCCATCGACAACTTTCCAGACCCCCCAAGGTAGTTCACCCACATCATTTCTATCACCCGCAGCGATAGCATCCTTCACCGCTGAAAGATTTGAAAAATTTACACCGCTTTGAATTACTGCAACCGTTCGTTTCTCCAAGATGATTCCTTCTTTTTTAAAGGAAGCAGCGGGAGATGGATTAGACTTCCAAGAAGCCTTGATGAATTGGCCTTTACTGGTCAAGATTTTTTCCTTGATGGCGTCGGCAGTGATTAGTTTATTACTATTGCTCATATGTGTTATTATATATTAGTGTTTAATTCAAAGATCAACCAAATCGAAAATATAATCTGGTTCTAGTCCGAAATAATTCGATAGAATATCTTCCAATTCTGTCAGAGACGAAATCGCATCGTCATTGTTTTCATTAATGATATTATCAGCTTCTACTTTAGCCTCTTCGAAAATTTCTAATGCTTCATCATAAGATAATTTATCGCGATCCATTAAGATTTTAATAATTGGGTTCATATTATCGATATTGTGTAATTAATGGATGTTGACTATTGAATTTGTATTGTCTACTTTCCCATCCACGAATCTTTTGGCCCTGTTCATTATAGAAATGTGAAATGGACCCTTTGGTGGAAGCTAAAATCATATCACGCATGATGATGGATGATTTTAATTTAGCGTCATAATCTTTTATAATCAACCTACGGAAATATGTTATCAATTTCTTCATGCTGTTATTCTATGTTAGTGTTTTACTGGATTTTTTTAATTGTTTTTCTACCAATAACACACATCGACCCAAATATTGGATTTTTTTATTGGTCGATTTTGTTAAAATGCCACATAACAACCCGACCCAATCCATCGAATCGATCATGTGTTGTTGTTTAATATCATCGAGATCAAACCCCGAAGATGTCATAATGAATGAATGCTTCCCGGTTTTTCCGCCTCGATTTTTATACACATCCAATATACGAGATCCATCAGGAGATACTGAAATTTTAATATTCACATCAACAGCGTGAATAATATCAGTCCCACCTTTAGGTAATCCCGATGTTGTGATATGTAATACAAAGATTAAAATACATCCAGTTTCTTTAGCTTTAGAGATGAGGAGATCTTGAGCATATTGTCGAAATTCTCCAATCTTCATACCCTTGGGTTTGGTTAAAGATTGAAATGAATCTACCACAATAATATCGTACTGCCCCATAGACTCGGCGATAGTTTCGACCGTTTTAATATGGCCCAAGTCGATATTGTCGATACCCAATCTCTCACATGTCAAAGCTAATTGTTCGGATGATTCTTCCCCGGTAGCATAAGCTGTTTGTTTTCCTTGCGATTCGATGAGGGATAGTATCTGTAAAATCATGTTAGATTTTCCAGCCCCGGGTGTGCCAGTAATACTTACGCATGACCCGACCATCAATCCACCCCCGAATAATGAATCGATTCGATCATTTCCAGTTGGTATTCTAGTTCTAAAAGACTCAGGAATATCAATATTTTTTACGCGCTTAAAATCAGTTTCGAGGGTGTTAATATTCATTAGATCAGCAAGTTCGCGTCAATATCCATCACACCATCTTTGAAAAGAATGGAATAAGATGCCATCGCAGACACTTCATTTAAAGGATCATCATGTGAAATAATTCTTCTTTCGACGATATCATTTGATACTATATGGGTTTGTAAAGATGTTGCTACGACTTTACTTTCAGGGTCAATGTTATACCAAACATCATGTAGAAGTCCGGAATTTTCCGATATCACCTCATAATATCTATGGATTATTTTCATGATAATACAGAGTTAGCAGCTTCATACACTGAAGAATGGCCATGGATACAATCCAATAATTCATCTTCATCTAAATCAGACAAAATCGACCCCGCTAGATATGCCATCACTTCATTACAGTCTAAGTCTTCGACATCTTTATCAAACCAATCATCCAAATCATTCGAATAAAAAGAAATGAATCCATCATATGATTTGAAATATTTATCGAGGACTTCGTTTTTAAAAATATCAATATTCGAACGGCATTTATTGATAGCTTCTTTAACTTCTTCTACTGGAATCATACCGATGAGTTTGTCGGTAGTGAAGTTATATTCTCTGGGAGATTCGATAGTTTCAAATTCGATATTATAACCTGTTTCGGCATTGAAACGATTTAACCATTGAACCGCGATTTCATTAAACGCCTTCGGATAATCTAAAGAACTTTCGATATCATCATACGATTGTTCAGACTCTTCCAACTCCATTTCAACCACCTGATCGATAAAATGTTCAAGTATTGACTGATAATATCCGACGAAAAAAGGCACTACCGTTTCAATTTTTTTCATGTTTTTATTGTATATTAGTGTTTTATCTATTTTGAATATATTTTTGTTCATCCGTAATATCACCCATCACCCACGAACCATCATATGTGGTATAATAAACTTCAGAAAAATTTAATTGTCGGATCAAATCTCTACAACCAGAACAAGGACAAGAGTTATCCAACTTATTGGAAGCATTTATTCTCAGAATAGCAATTTTATAATTACTATAATCGTCTAACCCGCCTTTGATGCATGCACTAAGTTCAGCATGAGTCTTCGCTTGTTTATGATAATTAAATTTTTTAGTTTTCGGGTGAGTGGTATCTTTATTATAACCTATAGATATCAATTTTTTCTTATAATAAATCCCAGCAACGTGGAATGATTTCATTTGATTCCGATGAGATGGCATCAACGCATACGCTATTTCTTCGAGTTTATTTAAATTCATTCTGAAAAATTTGAAATCATACCTCGATCACGAAACCCGATTTATCGGACTTGCCTTTAGTTCCTTTAGCGATTAATCCGATAATAGAGCCTTTCGGGTCTAGGAATCGAAGATCATTTTCCATACCAGAAACCACAGTCTTACCCATATAGGTAGTTGGGAGTTTATCTTTAAATACACACGCCACACTCCCACCCATTCCGATAACTATTTCACACGCAGATTGATTCGATTCCGAACGAGAGAATGTCAAATGATAATTTTTAGGCATCTCCCCCATTAGGAATTTAATCATTCTTTTGAGATTTTTACCGTAATCATAAAATTGAACATCTGGATAAATCTCCATGATGTTTTTACCATCGATTTTAATAGTTTCCCAAGCAATATCGGAAGTTAGATTCAAACGAAAGCATGGTGTCAGGCCATTTTTTTTCGTCCTACGAATCATAGTTTCGACTTCTTTGATGAGAGAAGTTAGAAAGAGTTTCTTATCGGCGTGGAAAAGTTGGGTTTTCTTGATACGAGCATCTTGAACAGATGGATAAGTTCCGAAACCGCTGAAATTTAAGCACGCGTTTCGACATCCTTTACTAGCGGATGGGCAAACATTTTTACCCGATAGATTGGCAGGGGCAAGATGAATCCCAAATGTTGCGAATCCGTATTCCAATGATTTCTTTAATTTGGAATTTGTGGTGAGTAGCATGAATTTATTATATTGTAGTGTTTTATCGATAACTATTCGGTTCAATTATACCCAATATTGCCAGCTTCGACCATGATAATCTCCGGTTTCCAGATAATGATCATCCTCTACACATAGCTTCATCCTAGCAGTTCGGATCATATCCACTTTTCTATTGGAACAAGCATTCCAGTAATCATGTGGCATTGATTCGCGCCAAGCATTAACCTTCACATCAAACCAATTATAACGCCATTGATTACCGAATCGATAGAGTTTTGTATATACTTGAGATGTTTCTTGGATCGCTTGTGTTTTTTTCATATGATTGTTATATATTAGTGTTTAACCGAATCTTTTCTTAAAGGCGATAAACTGTTTATTCGATTTGAATTTAATATCTAAATCGTAAACTTGAATTGTTGGAATATGATAGCGATCAAGGTTATTACATCTATAAAGAATTTTGTTCCGGCCTAGATAATAAACAACATCACATAGTTTAACAACATCGCCAAATGATGACCATCTTCCATTAATCATGTGAAATTACAGGTTTTGTTGAAACAATCGGGTCTATTGATTTTTTGATATCGGTCGTTCTCATCCATCTTATACCAAATTTCCCCCTCATCGGGCCAACAAACTGAATCAATGTGATCAAGCTCAATACGTTCGATTAGTAGATATGTATAATAACACTCACAAATACCGTAACAACTATCTTGTGATTCGATGATGTTTATGAGACTCTCAAGATCCAAGAAACTACCACGATAAGCCTTGCCAGAATATGACAGATGATCATATACCGGAGGGTTTTTCTTTTTCCATTCTTTATGGAAGGTTCGACGTTCATCACGACTCATATTTTCAGTCGCTTTAGAATATTCTTTATCTTTTTCACTACACCGTTCCCAAGTATCGATGTAACTCTGAGACATCGCGATCAGATTATATGCATATTGTGGCGTGTTCATATAGTTATTATAATTGAGTGTTTAATCGATCCATTGTGTCAATGATTCGACGATTCTTTCGATTTGTCTCTTCGAAATATCTGGCCTCGAACAATATTCGATGATAGCATCCGCAGCTATTCCACAAGAATATCCACACATAATATCCGCGAGAGCGTTGATCGCGTCATCATACTCGGGATCATCCATCGCATATTTAATCATATCAATTTTCTCTTAAAAAAGCTCCTAAAATATCTATTTTATACATCCCCATAGTCATCATAGCGGCGTGTTGAGAATATTCGTAAAACATCCCAGACTTGAATGATACGCCTTCAGGATAAACGAATGCGTAAAATCTACCACCATTTAAAGTATTGATGAAATCCGGTTCATATTCACATACACCAGCATCTTTAAGCTGTTTGCATATTTTTTCACAGCCCTCTCTGGAAGATGGTTGATTAGATATGAACACAAAACCTGCCCTATCGGCGTATAACGATTTCAATTCCGATAACTGAAGTTCTTTATATATCATGTTGAAGGTAATTCTACTACAGTTTCAGCGCATTGGTAATATGTGTTCTTCCATCCAAAGTTTTGAATATATTTTTTTGGCACATACTCTCCTGTAGTTTTTTTTCTATAACCATATCGAGTATGTTTCAACACTCCAGCAACTTTGCAATCAGGATTGATAATGATTTCAGTAGCTGTTCCATATCCCGCCCTTCTAGCAATGCTGTTGGCCCATTTTTGAATTTCTGGTGCAATATTCATATTATGCTCTAATCCAATATTCTTCGTTTTGAACGTTAATACTAATATAGTCCGATTTCAATTCATCAGCAGCCTCTTCGAAATCAATTTTCATATGTCTCCAAGGCCAAGAATTCGAATCAAACTCTTTAGGCATTTCCCAACAATCATTAATCAGCTCTTCAGTATAATCTTGAAAATGCGAGTCTAAAATAAGAATCTCCCCATAGGACCAATCGGGAGACTGTTCGCCCGCCGAAATCACTTCTGATAGAAGATCAAGTTCCTCTTTATCAAATAAATCGAGATCTATTTTAGCATCGCCGATCACTTCGCGTAAATCCGTGCAAAGTTTTTCGAAATGTGTATCATCTTCTGTCAACTCATCATCAGCTACTGATAAGTAATTATCGAGATCGTTAGTTGCATCCTCCCAAGCTTCTACTAATGAATCATATTCATCTTGTAATTCACTGTGTCGAGAAATAATATCTCTCGAATCAATAATATCGTCACCCCAATTAAATGTCGTCTTCATATCGTTATTATATGTTAGTGTTTAATCAATCGTAATAACCCATTCATGCCCATAAGAATCCTTATGATGGATCACATTATTATTTGAATCATATTCTTTCCATTCTTCAACACCACTAGAATCCTTATAATGGATCAAATTGTTATTGGAATCATATTCTTGCCAATATTCAAAACCATCAGAATACTTAGAATGGATCAAATTGTTATTGGAATCATATTCATTCCAATATTCATAACCATCAGAATCCTTGTGATGGATCATATTGTTATTAGAATCATATTTTTTCCAACATTCAAAACCATCAGAATCATTGTGATGGATCAAATTGTTGTTCGAATCATATTCTTTCCAATATTCATAACCATTAGAATCCTTATAATGAATCAAATTGTTATTGGAATCATATTCTTTCCAATATTCAAACCCATCAGAATCCTTATAATGAATCACATTGTTATTTGAATCATATTCTTGCCATTCTTCATAACCATTAGAAGTCTTATGATGAATCACATTGTTATTGGAATCATATTTTTTCCAATATTCAAAACCATCAGAATCCTTACGATGAATCATATTGTTATTTGAATCATATTCTTTCCATTCTTCAGAACCATCAGAATTCTTATGATGAATCACATTGTTATTAGAATCATATTTTTTCCATTCTTCATATCCATCAGAATTCTTATAATGAATCATATTGTTATTAGAATCATATTCTTGCCAATATTCATAACCATAAGAAGTCCTATAATGGATCAAATTGTTATTGGAATCATATTCCATGATAGGAACTTCGAAAGTATATTCTTCTTTAGGAATAACTCTAATAACCTTCATTTTATCGGTTACTGATTTATTACCATCTGTAATACAATTACCTAAGTCTTCAATTTCTAATAGAATAAATGTATTATTATAATTGTAATACTTAAGAACATCTTTCATTTCCTTACAATAATGTAATCCATGATTACAAATATTGATATTACTGATATTATATGTTTTATCCACTTCATAAGTGAGGTCCAAACATTTCATATTATAAGTTGCTTTATAGCCTTTCATATTTTGATTATATGTTAGTGTTTAATCAATAATGCTCTTTGAATGGTTTCGATGACATCGAACCTTGTCCAGTTATCCACACAATCCTCCCCCAAGATTTCCAATGCTGCAATATAACTATTACAGTAGTCTGGTGAACCATTTTGATTACTATCCATCACGAAGTCTATTATTTTTTCAACATCTTCCAGTGTCATATTATTGTTTAATAATTTTAAAATTTCACATCACCATTGCATGAATTCTAGATATTTTTCCAATAATGCGAATTCACCATTAGCTGACCATTTGTTCCAGCGTTCTCGAATTTTTTGATCTGGATGTTGTTTCTTTTTCATTTTAGTAGATCTAATCCTTGCTGATTTAATTCAGCTAATTGTTCTATTAATTCTATAACCTGACATAGTTGAGTTTTTGCTTCGGTTATTGTTAATTGTGATACAAGTTTTACACCATCGTCAGTAGTTACTTGATATTTTTCCCAATCTTTTTTGTCCATAAAAAGGCGAGCGTGGCTCCGCGCTATTATATATGCTTCTTTCGAACACCCCATTAGCTAAATGGGCATGCCGAATACTTAACATGTTCAAGCGACACTCATTGATATATTATTCAATATGGTTGAGAGTGTGAGAATCGAACTCACGATTAAACAGTCATGAACCATTTCAGGGATATTTCATTATAGGTAACGTTCCCGATAGTGAAATATATGATCCTTCTCAGAGTTTTCGAATTACTCCAACCTCATAACCACAGAGGATTCCTCTCAAAATTATTCAAACATTTACATCTTCAAATCCGATATGCCCCTTGAGCGTGATATCTTCGTAATTGAGATCCTTGAAGTATTTCACTGCCAAAATCTCTAATTTCTCAAATGCTTCCAATACAGATTTCTCGCGATCTTCGACGGATGGAAGTTCGTATTGATCAGATAGCGCACGATTAACCGCGATTGATGTTCCGATTTTTTTATTCCACTTATCAGCTTTTGGATTGATGAGACTAAAACCGTAATTGATTTTTGCATCGTTTCTAACTGCAACTGCGATACCGCGAGGATTATTGTGTTTATCTCGAATGAACGTTTTGATGATGTCTTTCATAGTGTTATTATATATTAGTGTTTAATTAATTAGATTCTTGTGATGATTTGCGGGATTCCAATGCTTCGATCAATCGGTCTAAATTGCTACCATAACCTTGCCCAAATAATTGTTCGAGCTTCATTACGCAATCCGACATAATATTGGCGGATCTCAACATATCATCCGCTGCGTGTGAAATGTTGTGCCCGGCTCTTAATACTTCCTCCGCGCCATATAGAGTTAATCCATTCATATTATTATGATGATCTAGTTTTTAATGATGATTATCAATAATTATTGGTGTGGGATGATCACAAATCTACAACAAAGACCCCATCTAATTCATAAAAATATTCTCCTAAATCTTGTAGAGCGTCTAATACTTGTTGTTTAGTCGCCCATTCTGGCGAAAAACTGTTTTGAATTTGTCGAATGGAAACTTGATCATATTCGTCACGACGCTTTTTCTCCAAGTAATTAGCAATCTTATCAATAAATGCTGTGCGTTCTTTCGATTGATTAGAAACAACTGTTTCTCCACCGGAAGAATCTACGACGGATGACTCGATTTCGTGAACATATTCGGACACAACCTCATATGCACATACTCGACATTTCATAAATGATGAATCGGTTGGCACCGAAACTACATCTTTCGGATTAACCTTCACGACCACAGTTTTCGACCCAAATCCTTGACTGTAAGTGAGTTGTCCCGCATGAAGTCCGTACGAACAATGTTTATTGCGATCATCATCGACTTGATTCCTAGCGACTGAAATATATTCTCCGATACCATTATAGATTCTTCCAGATGGATCGACCGTTCCCGTCAACACCTTAGTATTCATATTTCCGTGAATACTGTAGTATGAATCATCAACACCCTTATATGCAATAAAGTGTCCATCTTCGGTCAATGGGAGTTCTTTATTCGAGAGGAAATCGATCAGTTCATTCACTGAGTTAGAACTAGGATTCTTCTCCAGATTCTCCCAGAATCGTTCAAAATGCTCTAATGGCAACCCATCAGCAATGATGGATAGAACCTTGTCAGTGAAAGCCTTGGGGAGCTTCTCGCCCTTGTAGAAGATTTCATCGCCTTGGATATCAAACCCCTCAGTTTCTTTAATGACGTCTTCGGCCTTGACGACACTATTCAGAATAGTCTCAACTTCTGATTCTTGCCACTCCTTTGGTAGTTGAAACACCTGAAGAATTTTCGGGTATTTTTTGTCAGTTTTTTCGATTCTAATATTCTTTCCATTGATGAAAAGAATGATTGCTTCTGTGTTGATTGCGTATTTCATGATCTGTGTTTATTATAGATTAGTGTTTAATGAAGTCAAGTTCGCCGGATACATTTAATTTTTTTCACCATATTTAAATTTAATATTTGATCGTCTCATTATTCCTTATTGGTTAATTTCAGAATTGCATTTGCGATTTCGATTGCTATTCCATTACTAAGAAACATACGATCCCGAATCTCAAATTTACCATTGTTTGCTTCATAGTAAGTAATATTGATGTCATCTATGCCAACATCTTCAACAGAATAATAATAAATTAGATTATCTTGCAAACGAATCATTGTTGATATATCAATAGGGTTCATGTTATTCGGTGTTCGTGTATATATGTGTATTGTAGTTATGATTTTCTAATATTGAAAATAAATATTGTGGATATTATTGGAATTGAACCAATTTTAAGGCCGTTAAGCCCGGAAGTCCCCATGCTTCTCAATATCCTCAATATTATTTCATCAGTAGAAGTTTGCGAAGATCTTCCCTAGTAACATTCGATTTATAGGAGTCAGAAAAATTCTTCAAAATTCTCCCACGGAATGAATCCTCTCTCATGATAAGACTCTTAACTTTTTCGATCCTAGAAAGTTTATCACTATTCTTACCGATAGCTTTGATTGTTCGCGGAGATGGATTAACCATGCGGAAAAGAGCATTCTTCACACGATACTCCGCATTGTTCATATCTTCCTTGACTTTTTCTTCCGCTTGAATTTCAGTCAATCTATCAGTATATTCTTTACTGGCAGGATTGAACCATCCGAGTTCCATAAGTTGTTCATACATTTTCTTGGAATTACATACCCAGAAATTATGAGCCACTCCATAATCACCACTCATACCGACCACTCTTCGTTTGAGATGGCCAATTGTTTTAATATTCTCCACCCATCCATCAGAAATTCCTTCATCGTTGAAATAATTCGCAGTGACATATTCATCGAGATCTTCGGCAGTGTATGTTCCTTTTTTAAATCCATCAAAGAATACGAGATATTCCGTTTGCCCCCCTTGTTTCGGTAATTTCGGGAGACCTAACGTCTTAACATCCACGAAGATCATATCGGAAACATCGAGGGTATCTGTCGATACGACACTATCCACTGGCTTTTTCATCCATACGATTTGCGTATATGGAAATACCGTAGCGATATAATTATCGAGACGTTTCACCCATGATTTATATGATATAATATTCGGAATTAGATATACAGTGTTTTTGTTGTTTACGATATTGTGATTATATCCAGTGTGGAGATACTCTAATTTTCTTTTAAGGTTCCAAGAATCTGGAAATGTTGACGAAAATGAATACGTAAACCATTCACCAGAATAATTAGAATCATACGACTCTCCAAGAACACACTCCCCAAACTTAGGAGTCTTGATATTGGATTTATCTTCTTCGACAATCTGATTGATAGCCTTTTGAATATCATCGAGCACCTTACGGTTATTGAGAGTATCTTCAATATCTTCGCGGGAAATTGGAATGGTAAGTTTTCCAATCGGGACATCAACCACAATTTTACCTTTCGGATTGGTCACTTTAATATCCGATCGCATTTTATATACGACACCCCCCATTCGAATAGCAACAGATGGATAATTATACGAACCATCAAATCCACCACCACCATCATATAGGTTGATAGTAAATCCATCAACATTCTTGGACAAGAGTGGTTGGAGTGGTTTATAGACATCTTCATAGTCACTAGTGTATACGATATTCGCATCTGGTAGAAAATTTTGAACAAATTGAATGGTCTTTCGATTGAAAGAGTGATGGTCTTTAGTGATATCTAGGGAGACTTCTAGGCCAGATTCGGTTGTTGGTTCTGGGTCGGATACTTTATAAATTTCTCCAACAGGAATTCCTTGTGAACCTGCCCCGAGGATACAGGCATATTGAGTTTTAAAACCTTGATGATATGATGTGATATAAAATGTGTCTGTATATGCATGTCCCGATTTCGAACCGATACCCAGACCTCCAATATATTCGTTGCTGTGAGATTTAGTCGATTCGAAATACATTCCATATACAGTTCGAATAGAATTCTCAGTCAACCCTCGTCCATGGTCCCTACAAGACCACATATATTGATTATTAATATTTTCAATTTTCACTTCAACAGGTTTATCACTTTTAGATTGGATAGACTCATCTATAGAATTTGTCGCGTATTCGCGGATAACCGCTAAGATTTTATCACTATAGATTCTATCTCGCAACATATGGGATGCCATATGCATACCTTTAGATGACATACCCATAGTCGATACAGGCATTTCATCGGAGGCAATTGTTGGTGAATTTTTAAATTGAACTTTCATATCGTGGAGTAATTATATATTAGTGTTTAATAAGTTTTTTCTTGAGTCGTAATATTTGATCAGCTCAAAGCATCCAAAATTGTCTCTATGGAATTTTTATTTCCGTTGATGTTAGTATGATACCATCCAATAAGCTCTTCTCGATTCATTGTCGATAATTCCTCTCTATGATCCCCACGAATGATATCACAAGAGTTATCTTTCCAAGTTCTTTCTTGGCCTTCTGGCAGATCTTTATTAACACGAATAGCGGTTTCCCATTCCATATAGCCAAAGCCAGTCATGCGATGTAGAACTGATACGAAACAATTGTTATCAACTCTTCGCAACCATCGTTCTTCACCATAGCATTCATCTATTTGACACTGCGTAGTGACGTTTTCCCAAATATTGTCTTACATATGATTATTATGCCTTAGTGTTTAATCGAAGATTATATAGAAATTATTAGGTTTTTGATCCAAGTTCATACAACATCTTTCCCGCTCAATACCTTCCTAAATCCTTTATCAGTAATTTTGTATACGCTATCAACGCATCGCCACTCGTACATTATCCGTGAAAGTTTTGAAATACATTCATTTTTAGAATCAAAGTATTTGATCGGGTTGGCTTTTAGTGTATATTTCAAATCCCCATTTTCATCGAATCGACCACATTCTTTAGACGGTGCTCCGAAAGAATTACAATGTTCTAATAGGAACATGCCTTCGGATGGCTTACCCATCACAATCACATATTTTCCGATTGGGTGTACTAAAGTTTTAGCTATTTGTTTGGTAATATCCATATCAATTATGGAATAGATTTTTATTTTTTCAAACTTGTCAAGAGTTTGGCGATTAATTTGCTAGTTCTTTATATTCTTGGAATAGTTCTTCTAGTTCCACGCAATAATCACTAATGATAGTATAATCTTCGCTCATAATATCAAAATACATCGTTTTGACCCATTCAGTTGGCGAGTATCTTTTATATGACACGCCATCAATTACTACGTGATAGATCACTTCTTTTCTTATATCTTCAACTTTCATATCAGTAAATACATTCGCTGAATAGGGTCTTATCATTAATTGTGAAATAAATGAAAATAAATGAATAAAATTATCTGTGGTGGACTAAATAATTACATGCTGAAATTATCAGACTACGCAATACAAAAAGGAATATCCTATAGAACAGCATATAATCATTTCAAGAGAAATTTGATCCCAAATGCAGTTCAGATGAAAAGTGGTGCAATTTATATCAACGAAAACTCAGTTGTCAGGGAAGATGATGTATGGGTCAATGTTACGAAATTGTTGAAAGACCGAGGATATATCATAGGGAAGGATGAATATGAAATTAACCGATAAATTCGAAAATTATCCCGGAATATACATATTGACAAATATCATAAACAATAAACAGTATGTCGGAGAAACGGTGAATATTAAAACCCGAATGAAAGGACATAAAAGGTCCAGCTCACAGACTATTCACTCGGCTATTAAAAAATATGGGATAGATAAATTTGATGTATATGTGGAATATTTTCCAAATTTTATCAAAAAAGATTTGCAGATTTTGGAGGAGCAATTGATACTTAGGTGTAATAGTTTGGTGCCAAATGGTTACAATGTTTTAATCAAAGGTGAAAGTTCTATAGGATTTAAACACTCAGAAGAGTGTAAATTACGAATGTCTCTATTAAAGAAGGGTAAAAAACTTTCAGAAGAACATAAAGAAAACTTGTCTAAATCTCGAATTGGTAGAAAACATTCACATCATGCCAAACTAAAGATGAGGAATTCTCAATTAGGTAATAAACATTCCGAAGAAACTAAATTGAAAATGTCCCTCACTAGGAAAGGTAAAGCACCATCAGAACAATGTATATTAGCTAGTATCAAGTTTCACACCGGGAGAAAAACGTCCGACGAAACTAAATCAAAAATATCACAATCTAATAAAGGAAAAACTAAAAGAAAATGTTTATATAAAAGAAACGCTTCGGATGAAACTAAAAGAAAAATGTCTGAATCTAAAAAAGGTAAGAGACCACATGACAACGTTTTAAAGGCTTTGAAAATAGCAAGCGAAAACAATAAAAAACCCATTATACAAATGGATCGAGACACCTTAGATGTTATCAAAGTTTGGCCTTCAGCAGCAGAAGCGGCCAGTGACATCAATGGAAATATCAGAATGAGCACTAGTATAACCTCGTGTCTAAAAGGAAAACAGAAAACAGCACTTGGATTCAAATGGGAATATTTTAATAAATAATCCCCGGTAACTTTATTCTTAATAGCGGCACACACAATTCTCTGTGGGGGTTTAATTAAACCATTAGTTGTCCAATAATCATTCATTTTCTAAAAATCCCTCGAATGATAGCTTTAATAACATGCCACACCCCGTAGATAACGTATCCAATTTTCATATATGTTTATTATAAGTTAGTGTTTAATAATTAAGGATTCGTATCAGTTACAAGACGCGGCTTTATGATAGGTAATGGATGCATGGTAGGCATTCTCATAATTATATCTAATGGATTTTCTGTATCGTAATATATATACTCTTCAATAGGGGTTTTTGAAGAGATAGCATCTTTACATGACGATATTTGAGATTTCGATGAATACCCATAGTCGAACATAGTCAACAATAGTTCCGTAAGACAATGAAAAATCATCTTACATTCTTTTCTTCATTCAACGACTAATCTATTGATTAATCTCCTGAAGCGTAAATTCGGGTGAACTCGACCCTATGTTTAAAATTCTTAATCCTTCTTTTAGGATATTTTTAGCAGCATTCAAATCTCTCAAGTGTGTGGTGTGACAAGATGGACATTTCCATTCTCTATCTTTAATGGTTAAGTCATTATTTTTATGACCACATTCACCACAAAGTTTAGATGATGGGAAGAACCTATCTATTTGAATTAAATCTCTCCTATACCAATCACATTTATAAGTCAATATTTCTTTGAACTTGAAAAGAGATAATTCTTGAATAGATTTTGCCAATTTATGATTTTTCATCATACCGGACACATTTAAGTCTTCAATTACTATGAGTTGGTTTTCCTCTAGTAGTTTATTTGAGACTTTATGTAAGTAATGATTCTTTATGTTTGATAGTTTTTCATGATATTTTGCTAATTTGATTCTTGATTTTTCTTTATTATTAGACCCTTTAATTTTTTTAGAAAGTCTCTTTTGTAGCTTGGATAGTTTCTTCTGATTATTCCTAGTTACTTTTATGTTCTCATATTCAAAACCATTTGAATCAACTATGAATGTTTTGATGCCTAAATCAATGCCTATGGAGTTATTTGATGGTTTGAGTTCTTTTTGAACTGGAATATCTACTAATACACTAAAATAATAATGTCCTTGTTTAGTTCTTGATAGAGTAGCCGATTTGATCGTGTCTTGGAACTCATTTAAATGCTTTTCATCTCTTCTGGAACATTTAAAGTGAATATCTTTTAGAGGTTTAATTATATTGATACGATTACCATAAACCTTACCAATAGCATCTACAGGGAATCTGCAACTTTCTCTTGAAGTTTTCTTAGATTTGAATTTTGGAAATCCTTGACCATTTTTAAAGAATGATTTATATGCAGACTCAAGATTGATAAGTGTCTGTTGTAGGACTTTGGAATGTACATCTTTTAGGAATGATGTATCATCTTGATTTTTTAGTTCCACTAGATATTTTCCAATCTCTCCGAAAGAAACTGATTTTTTTTCATCATTATAACTTTTGATTTTAAAAGCTAAACAACTATTATAAGCGAACCTACAACATCCTAAAAGACGAGAGATATAATCCTCTTGTTCTTGGCTTGGGTATAGTCTAACTTTAATCGCTTTAATCATTTAGTATATCGGTTATATACTTATTTAGTGTTTGGGTGATTATTTTTTAAGATATTTTTCAATTATTTTTAATAATTGAAAATCTTCTATCAATTTCAATATATTTCAATAAATCATATGAAGGATTTCAATACAGTTTTGATGGATGATATATCAATAAACTGCATATGGGTCGTAGGTTCAATGATATCAAATTCGATAAAATTATTTTTGATTGATATTGAATGATTCGAACATTTGATATTGTTGCGAAGGGATGATTCCCCGGCCATAATATGTGGCACCATGGCGAGTAGTATAATTATTGTTTTCATATGTAATATATAATTTCAACGAAAAAACAGTCCTAGATCTTCATTGATTTCGGTATTTGGGAGATCCCAGCGAATTTTTTCTTTGTGTGAAAGTTGACGAATGTATCGTGACGGTATCGCGAATTTGACCCTTTTATTATTCTCGAATTTACTATACACCACATAATACCCATCTCTTTTATAATTAATAGTGCTTGGATATACCCACAGAATATTAGACGGAATAGATTTATCTAGAGGTGCTTTGTAGCATATGCCTTTATCTTTGAATATGACATACCCATCAACATAAGTGACTTTGATTTTGTCAGTGTCGGGTTTCCACTTCGGAATCCTATTCTCGCCGAGAATGCCATTCAACACATAAAATCCACTAACCTCTCGGGCACCGAAACATCCGATAGATTGGATTTCGCCGTCTCGTTCAAATGCATGTAGTTCAACATGCCATTTGAGACTATCCACATGTCCAATTCTATCCACTAGAATGGAATAAACATCATCCCATTTCTCCCCGATATGCTTTCTAAGAAAGCGAAATAACGCATTAGACACACATTGCGATCTATGACATGGAATATTTAATTCTCTCGAAGAGAGTTCATCAAGTTTATCATCATCCTTGATCTGACGAATTTTCAGATCCTGTTTGTTAGTATAATCATAATCACTTCGACGACTACTAAAATAATCTTTATTCTTATGTTTATCGGGCCTCATATAATGATTATAGGTTAGTGTTTAATTGATCATCGCTTGATGGCATCGTTAATGATTTTTAAATCCGAACAAGAGATAGTGAACATAGATTGATGTCCTTTACATTCTTTCGATCGAAATGAAACACCCGGATCATATGAATGAATTTCAAATCCCAAAGATTCCATAGGTTCGAATAAATAACCCCATTCATTCAATGCTTGAAACATTGACACATATTCACCATCAGGGTTTCTCATTTTTTTAATACCTCGATAATATGCTAGTGTTCAATCGTAGTGTTCGCAATTATGTCGCTCCCACACATTCTCTAGTAATTCGACTCTCACTGCTGGATGATCACTATTACTCACCAAACATTCAGCTATGATTTTATCGCTATTACATTGACGGGTATATCCTCTGTAATAAAGTACGCAATCATCTTCAGAAATACACCACCACTTATTTTTAATTAGATTATATTCACCACCAATAAGTGGAATAGCGGTCGCATCTTTCACCAGAACCTTTCTAAAATCTTCAGTTTTCATAATTCACCATTCAACATAAACATAACTATCACTAATCTTCTTCTTCTTAGCTGAAGAAGAAACATCTCTGAGATATTTCAGGCAGGTTTCCCCTCCCGGAAATCCACAAACACCCTCAATCTTAATATCACCGTCCATATTAACTTTACCGAAACACATGAGTTCTTCGAAATTAGTTAGAATATTAATAATCCTGAAATTACCCCATAGTAAGTGTCTACTAATTTTAATGAGAGGTATCAGCTCTTGATAAGATAGAGCATCAAAGGATGCCCAACCATCTTTAAAATGGGAAGGTTTTAAATTAAGTATTTTTAGAAATTCTTTCATAATAATGACACACACTCACCAATTTTCATGATGAGTATGTGGGTTGGTCTATCTATTCTTTTAGAAGCTCTTAGCGACACGTTCACGAATCTCACTCAACGACCAATCAATCAATAGTTCTCCATTAAGGAACACTGTTTTAAGCTCGCCCCCATGTTCCTCTTCGGGAGTGCATTGATCTTTCATCACATATTCACCATCAATAAAATCGACTCGCAGAAGACCCTTGGCTGATTTTTTAAATCCAGTATTACCATCTGTCACGGGATCTTTAAAGATTTCTATAGTCTCTCCATCAACAACACATTGAGTAGCTTTAAGAGCGTAACCTAGAGTATCCCTAGTTCGTAGCGCATATGTCATAGATCCTATTCCGAGAAAGCATGTATTAGATGCAAACCCCTTTTCCTTTAGACGAGTAAAGATTTTAGGAGCAAGACTCAGTGAAATCGCCTCACCATATAACATTCCAATGTGTGGATCAAGTTCTTTATATCCAGACCCATTCTCGAATCCTCCAATGATTTCATAAAGAAGTTCTACCACTCCCTTATATTCAGGAGATCCTATTTCAGCATCTGGATCGCCACAAATGATTTCCAGTGGTGTTTTAGGCGATGAATCCGGGCGAAGAACTACCTTACCATCACGATTGACAATATCTTCTTTTAAAAGAGGGAGAAATTCTGTAATCACTGTCCAAAGATTCCAAGTGTCACTGACCAAAGATACGATTCCTGTGGGAAATGTTTCATTGATACTCTTCTCGAAGAATAAAAACTCCCCAATTGTCATTTTCTGTTTTTCTGTTAATTTCATAATATTTGTATGTTTTAGACTAAATAAACTTATGACCGAATGTTCCGACCATGTAACTAAAGTGTGTAATAAATGTAAAGAGATTAAAAATATCTTCGAGTTTAATAAAAACCCAAGAAGAAATAAATTTGATGGGCATGATGTCCAATGTAAAAAATGTGTGAATAATAGATCAAAAGCTTGGAGAGAAAATAATGTTGATAGATGTTCTGATGTTCGCAAATTACATTATCAGAAAAATATAGATAAAATGAGATCAGAGAAAAGAACATATATTTTAAACCATAAAGAAGATAAAATTCAGTATGATATAGAATATAGAAGGATGAAAAAGGTAGAAATAGCCACTTATAAAAAAGAATGGGCTAAGAAAAACAAAGATAACCCCCAATACAAAATCAGAAGAAATATTAGACGAAGAATGCATCACGCTTTGATGGGTAAAAATAAATCAGCAAACACTATGGAATTACTTGGATGTTCTATAGAAGAATTTAAAACTTATTTAGAAAGTCTTTGGTCATCGGAAATGACATGGGATAATTATGGTGTCAACGGATGGCACATTGACCATATTAAAGAATGCTATACGTTCGATTTATCAGATCCTTCCCAACAAAGAAAATGTTTTCATTTCTCCAATCAAAGACCTTTATGGGCTAAAGATAATCTCAGTCGTTCCCGAGAAAAATATTGGCATAATAAAAATAAGGAGAGTCTTCATCAATCTCATCAGGAATAATTCCAGCAATATCTCCCACACTGGAACATGTGCAAGAGTGTTCCGAAGCAGCGACTCCACATCCAATCATTTCCACATCAGAATTAGCATTATAATAGTCTTCCATAAAATCAATAGATGGAACATTATCACTACCATAAAATGAAAGCAGATGACCGGAACCAGACATACACGCATCTTGAAATCCACTCATACCTCTCAGGGAGAAATCGTGGAATGCGAAGTCAACAAATCCCGGATCTACTCCAGTAGCATTGGCAGCATTAATACCAATTTGTTTATATTTTCTAGCGATGGTTGCACTAGTCGAAGCTTTCCAAGTAAGACAGCTAAGAGCATCTTCTAAATAGCCAACTAACCAAGCAAATCGCTTATCGGTTTCTTTAATCGTGAAATATGGAACCTTGGCATTGATTACAGAACCTTCCGGGAGAGCCTTAATAATCAAAGGAAGATATCCTAGATCGTGTAAAGCTTCTAGATGATCAGTTTGGACAGCATCTTTCCCAAGAGCATTATCCATACGACGTTTATATTTACGAATAACTTCTTCCTTTGGCTTATTGAAGAATTCAGTATTCCACAACTCGATCAAAAAGTATTTGATTGGATACTGTAGTCCAAACGCTACGATCTTATCATCGGTTCCATCAACCTTCTCAAGATGCTTTGTTGAGCGGGGGCAAAAATTTTCATATAGTGATTCTGTTTCGGGTCCATAAAATTTTACATGGTTCGCCTTATAAAAATCAATTGCTGATAGTGGATTTAGTTTCATTATTTTTTATTATATTTTAGTGTTCTATTAATGGAGAATGGGTGACAATTTTCATGTCACCCATTCTTAAGTTTACTTGTTTAGAAATTTACCAGCATCAATTAATGGCGTCACACCACTTGTCACGGTCGGTAGTTGACCATTCCATTTCTCTGTCTGCTTTAGTTGAACTTCGAGTGATTTTAATTGAAGATAATTAGATCCGCCATTAGCAACTGCTTGAGTCAAAGCAGTAATAGCCTTAGCTTCTGCTTCAGATTCGACTTGGCGTTGTTTAGCTAGTCCTTCCGATGCGAGAACGATGCGCTCATTCTCCTTCTTTTGTGCATCAAACTTGGCCAATGATATATTCTTCTCTTGTTGTGCAACAAAAACATTATCGATGGCGGCTTGAATATTTGGATTCTCGTATGACATTCCACCAAACATACCAATAGTCGTGATCGTAATCCCTCTTAATTGGAAGAACGGAATAATATCATCACGAACACTTTTAGCAACTTCGTTCTTCTTATTGCGAAGCTCGTCTAATGGATATTTCGCGCTTTCTTCTGCGGCAACTTGTTGGACTCGACCGCGAATTTCACTATCCATCACAATGGCTAGACTACCAGAACTATACCAATACAAGAAGGATGCTGTATCCTCTTCTTTGATGAATGCTGTGCAATTAAATCCCATCGAAAATCCAACACTATCAGCCGATTCTACCCAAATAGCTTTATCTGTCCCCTTCGTGCCTGCTTCCCAATTTCGAGTTACTGGCGACCTATCAACAACAATTACAGATACTGTGGGAATCCATTTACCATCCTCGACACGTCTTCCTTGTTGGTCCCATCTAGTAGGAATCCCGATTCGTTTAGTTCCGACTTTATGTTTTTCTAAAAAGTCCGTCGAATTAAATTTGGCTTGTTTTGTAGTGTCGCCTTCCATGGGAATAACAAACGCTGTTTCATTATTCTTAATTTCTTGGTATACGGGTGTTTGATATGGTTTTCTACATGAAGACATGAATGGAATAATAGCGACTAATAGAAGTGGTAGTGTATTACTATTAATAATATGCTTCATATCTTTTTTCAAGGTGAGAAATCCAACAATCAACATGAGCATTACCCAAAAGAAGGATGCGTATTGCTGCAAGAATAATAATGAATGTTGTTGGATAAATTCAATATCACCCCCATTCGCATTCGCTACTGCTAATTCATTCGCAACGACTGTCGATACTCCAGTTCCTTGCCACGCATCTATCATAAGATTGCCAATGGTGAATACTGTGATTAGTCCTATTAGTTTTGGTATCGTATTTTTCATATGTGTATATTATAGTTTAGTGTTTAATTTATAGAATCTTTAAATTCTCTTCGACAAATTCCTTAGTATTAGTATATAATTCACCCTTCTGGCCAATAGCCACATAATCAGGATATCCAACATTATCGATAACACCTTCAAGGGTTTCAATTTCAAATGGTGTGACACCTTCTGGAATTTCCACTAGAGTTGTAGTAGTCTTTTTAATCCAGTTATATTCATGTATGATTGCATCGACAATACCATATGGCTCATATGTATCATTAAAAACATCAAGTTTAATCGGATACTCCTTACCATCAGGTTGAATAATAATCAAGTCCTCGTCAGGATTACTAATGAAATGTTTATCGGACCAAGCAACCTTAAATTCTTCAACACCATTACATGGGCGAATTTTTACTGGCGTCTTTTTGCGGCCAGTTAATCTTTTCCAATCTTGTGGGAGGTCTTCAGTCGTTTTTAGTTTCATAATAGATTATTGATCGTATCAAATTTGATCAAAGATTGTTTAGCTGCTTCAACTTGTTTCTCAAGATTACAAATATCTCGTTCAATTTTTTTACGGGAGTCTTGAATTGATTTCTTCTCTAAGGTTGTTTCGTCAAATGAATCAACCTCTTTGAATGTAATATAGAATTTTTCATCACAGTTCCCACCATACGACCAACTATCTCGATACCTGACCCAAACACCAACCTTAGAACAATCATCAAAACTCAGATTGCCCCTATCGGCTCGAAAATCGCTATTATCAAAAATACTATTCGTTTTATATGTTAAACTGGTCTCGTATAAGCTGTTTAAATATTTTCCACAAATGGATTCTATCTCTTCCTTCAAATTATCTCGTTCTGAGATACTGTCGGAGGATTCATATGTATTGCAAAGTTCTTTAAGTGTTTTCATAATACAATATTGAAGCATGTAGACTTAGTTGGGAGGAAAGATAACTCGCCCCAATTTTTCTTTGAATTTGTAGTGTAGAAATGATCGAAGAAATTGACCATATTATCTAACCCCTCGACGCAATCCATATGCGTGGTATATAACATCAATCGACCACAATTTCTATCCTTCAATTTTTTACCAAGCCCAATAAACGTCCCGCCAAGCGAGCAAACGTCATCGAATAAAATAGAAGGATGCCCCCCTAGGTCGTCGGCATCAACGAAGAATTCTTTAATGGAACCATCTTTCACATCCCGAATTTTTTCACAACGAATAAGCTTGAAATTAACATGGCCATTATTATGGGATAAGTGTTGAACAATCTTATTGACACGCTTACCAGCACCCGCATCTGGGCAAATGATGTTGATATTTCTACTACTCTTATCTAAAGAGTCGATAACCAAATCCACATACTTTAATTCATCGAGAACAGTAACATTATTGATCAATGCAGGGGTAACTTCGCTATGTGGGCATAGGATAACTACTTCATCAAATCCACAACTATTGATCATATCGGCGAATACCTTAATCGTTAGGGGTTCACCAGCATTACACACGCGATCTTGTCTAGCTGCTGGGAAGTAAGGCAATACTAATTTAATGTTTCGGAACCCGATACGTCTGGCAGCGTCATTAGCTAAAATGATATCAAATAGATCAATAATCTTATTATATCGTTGTGTGATAATAAGATGTGATTGTGATGTATATTCCAAAGTAGATGTGATTTGAAGATGTGGCTCACCTCCTTTGAAATCAAATTTCTTGTGTGATAGTTCAACTCCATTACTACAGGGTGAAAAATCTTCATCCAAGTTTAAAATATACGGAAATTCAGTGGTCGATTGCCAGTGGATATGCTGTCGGGTGTTCATATTAGTAGGATGTGGTAGTGTTTTATGCAAAAATAAATCCGGTTCCAAACTTCAAATCAAAGAACTAATCTAAGGTTTGAATGTTCAACTTTGATAACTAACGGTCTAAGTTTTAATCTCTAAGTTTTCACCATTATTCTAAAATAATGTATGAGTCTTATCGGTAACATTGACGGTTGGTTCCGTAGTCCCCCGCGAGGGCGACTGAGTTGGTGTTCAGATCATTTCCATTTGAAACCGGAAATTACATGGGCGGATGAATAATCAATCATCTAACGTATCGTCACCGTATACACACCCGAAGTGTTTAAATTAATGTCTTTGAATTATATTCGTCGATATCGTCCTGTAAAGTTTCGATCAATGTTTGGGCAGACTCGCGAAGTTCTAAGATTTCTTTAGAAGAAATAGATGAATATTTTAAAGATGGTATCGAAACATATTTACCTTCACGATAAACTGATTTTTCAACCTTTTCGATGGGAGAACCGCTATTTTTAAACTGATTCCAGAAAGCTAACTCAGCTTTTGCTTCAGTAAGCTTAATCAACTTATCGGCGATGCCAATATTCGCCATTGCGATTTTAGTTTTTAAATCGATCAGATATGCCCATTCTTCTTGAAGTTGACCTAAGAGGTCAATGCTCGAAAGGTCGAGAACTTGCCCATCTTCATAGGTATTAAACTCCTCTACTTGTTTTTGTAGCTTTGCGATTTTGCCCGAAATGCGATTTTTTTCTTTTAGTGCGCGGGAGACGTTAAATTTCATATTGTTATTTGTTTTCGATTTTAAAGTTACCTTCGATATCGGAATAATTGATATCGATAAAACTTGATTGATACCAAGGTATGTCAATATTTCGCGTGATTTTTAACCAGTTGGATTTAGCAGAACCTTTTAGGTATATGATTGGAGTAATAATACTTGTAAACAGTATCAATATACTAGCAAACATTACCACTGTAATTTTTATTTCATCTTTCATATTATAGTTTTTCTATTTTAAAGTTGTGATCCATTATCAGTCCAGTCTCCCAAGAGTGGAGAAGTTCATTCCAAATATCTTGAATTGAATCATCGGGACATCTGATACATTCCCTAATGGCATCAGTGATTGCATTATATAGTAGTTGTTCTGGAGACATTGTGTCGAGATTAATTAATATTAATAAACCATTCAAAACCATCAGGATTCTTACGATGAATCAAATTGTTATTTGAATCATATTCTTGCCAATATTCATAACCATGAGAATCCTTATGATGAATCACATTGTTATTGGAATCATATTCATTCCAATATTCAGAACCATCAGAATCCTTATGATGAATTAAATTATTGCTGACATCATATTCTTTCCATTCTTCAGACCCGGAAGAATCCTTATAATGAATCAAATTGTTATTGGAATCCCATTCTTTCCAATATTCATAACCATTAGAATTCTTATAATGGATCAAATTGTTGTTAGAATCATATTCATTCCAATATTCATAATCATTAGAACTCTTATAATGAATCAAATTGTTGTTAGAATCATATTCATTCCAATATTCATAATCATTAGAATCCTTATAATGAATCAAATTGTTGTTTGAATCATATTCCACAATAGGAATTTTGAAAGTATATTCTTCTTTAGGAATAACTCTAATAACCTTCATTTTATCGGTTACTGATTTATTACCCTCTGTAATACAATTACCCAGATCTTCAATTTCCAGTAGAATAAATGTATTATTATAATCGTAATACTCAAGAACATTTTTCATTTCTTTACAATAATGTAATCCATGATTACAGATTTTAGTATTACTAATATTATATGTTTTACCCACTTCATAAGTGAGTCCTTTACATTTCATATTATAAGTTGCTTTGAAGCCTTTCATATTTTGATTATATATTAGT
>JAYVIK010000226.1:0-9161 GCA_043770265.1 Flavobacterium sp.
ATTTTTAAATCGTCAAATTCTGTCTTTTCAGCTAATAAAGTATCGGTTGTTGTTTTAGTGTAGACTATCGGATTACCCTCTGTAACATCTGTTTTTACAGTTCCAAAATTTGAATCTGTGGCTACTGGCACAACTGTATTAACACTTACAATATTTACGTTATGGCGAATGATTTTAAATAAAAATCCATTAACATTTACGGTCGCATTTGCATCCGTCAAGATATATAATTCAGCAGGAAAATTCTTTTCGTTGTCGCTTCCGATATAGAATCCCAAATAAGGCACTTCTGTAAATTCTTCAGTACTTTTTCGCTCTATATTTCCGATATTCAACGTCCAAGGCAAAGGGCTTCCAATTGCCATTTTCATGTATAATTTGAAACTAGTATTTGTGCCTGCTAAATCTACATTTACATCCGGGCGAAAATCTACCCAATCGCCAACATTTAATTGCGAAAAGTCAAACTGATTTGTTGAAGTATCGTAAAGAGAGTTTACCCCAAATGGGCCTTTATCTGTTTTTGTGTAACTTCCTAATCCGTTGTTATGTAATTTCAGTTCAACTCCTGATACTGCATTTTGATCAGCTCCCGAATTTGCATAATCCAAAAAACCAAAAGCATTAAGATAACTATCGGTTGGAAAATTTTTTATAAACGCTGGCGAATTTTCGTCAGTTTCTAAAACATCCGATTGAACATTTACTTGAGCTCCTGTTTCGACCCCATCTAATTTAGTTTTTAAAACATCCGTAAAATCGTTTGCACTTAAATCCTTACCTGATGCCTTTTCGACTTTGTTTAAATTCAACTCTGCAAAATTACTGTTTGAAGTAATTTGCGATTGTCTTAAAGAGTCTCCTTGACCATCGTTTGGTTGTGATACATTTATATTTTGAATAGTTGCCATATTATTTTACTCTTAGCCAATTAAAACTACTTTTTGCACTTGTTTGGTCGGGCGATTTCCATTCTGGAATAGATAAAGTATTCAAATAATCTACCAATTTATGCTCTAAACCAATTGCCAAACCCTCATATCTATCAGCGACTTTACTTGTTTTGTCATCATAAACTTGTTCGGTCTTTTCTGGCGTTACCAAAAATGCACCGCTTTGATTTACCTTGATTATTCCCATCTTCAAATAATAAGAACAAGTCCAATAAGCTAATATTATACTAGCGTGCTCGTCAAATATAGTCAAATAAACGCCTGATAAATTATCTTCGCTTAATTTTGCATATAAATCAGTTCCTAAAATTCGTTTCATTTCAGAATTTTGTGCCATAAATATAAAAGGAGCGATTGAATCGTCATCTATACTTCCGTCGAATCCCGATAATCTCGAAATATCGTCTATTTTAATCCAAAGTTTATTCATTAGTAGTTTCTTTTTTTGGTTGTCCTAAAAGTCTTATAGCTGTTTCTTTATCATATCCAAAAATAACGTCAAGCATATTAATTGCCGAATCATAAGTAGTCAATCCTTGTGCATAACTCGCTTGAATTTCTAACAGCGATTGAACTCCACCAACACTTCCTTTTAGGCTTGCTTGCGCTTCAAGTGTTTTGTCGTCAATTCCAACAACGCCTTCCGTTTCTAAAACTTTCTCGTCTTCAAAGTTAGTGAAATCTATTTCGCAAAGTGGATTTATTTTTTTGAATATTTTATTAAAAGCATCCAACAAAATTTCACGCATTGGATTAATTACTCCCAAATATAATGATTTTGTTGCCATTGCGATTTCTTCCGCATTGTTTGAAAATCCACTACTACCTGGGCGTTGGAAAATAATATTCAATGCAGAATGAGCCGCCATCAATTTAATTTCAGCCGTTTCTTCGTAAGTTACAAATTGTTCGTTTCTTCCTCTGGGCTCGATAGTATCAACTATAATTGCTTGCGAGGGGTCTTCGTTAATCGATACTGTTACACCGTCTGAATTTTCAGTTCCTGTCCAATCTTTTTTTACCGTTTTTATTAAGTCCGCCTTTTCGTCATCATCCATTATCTTTCCGTTATTTACGTTAATAATGGTCTTGCCTTGAAATCCATTTAGTACGTGATTAACCGCATCGTCAATTAAAGCCGCTTCAATCTTTGCACTTTTCAAGCCACTAAAATAATCAGGGAAAGGAAAGTAAGGCTCGGAACTCAAAGTCTTAATGTGCATCATTTCGAACACATTTGCGTTTTTTCGTTCTGAAAATATTGGTACAAATTGCGGTGTGAATTTATAATTTTCCGCCCAATCCCAACAATACCAAAAACCGTTCACTTCCATATAGCTGTTGCTTTTTGAATTGATATTGATATTCAATCCAGCGCGCATCACGGGTGTGTGTTTTATTTTAATTGGGAAACCACCATAATTGATTATTTGAGGAAATGCAGAACCGTATATTTTGAAATCCATTATCAACAATCTTAAATCCTGTTTTGAAACATAAGAGTGGGGATTGATAGTTCCTGATTTGTCAACTAAACCATTACCAATGATATAATTTACAATCGTCTTAATTATAAAAGCATTGGTTGGCGAATCGTCAAAGGCGTCTTTATAACGCTTAAAATTAGCGTTATTTTTGCCGTTTAACGTATATTTTTGCCCTAAGTCTGGCTTAGTAATTCCTGTTTCGTATGCTGAAAATTCGAAGTGTTCTAGTTTCATCTGTAATATTTAGACGTTGTTTTTTTTGCGTAATCTTGTATTATTTCGGTTTGTGAAACAATCATTAATTTTCCCAAGCATACTATTTCAGTGCTTTCTAAAATCGTAAACGAAAATTTATCATTTACTTTTCCATTTGGGAAACTTGCCAAAAGTAAAGTGTAATTTTCGTTTGGCAAAAGTGTTGCCGTTGCATTTATTGTTTGTGATGTTTGGCTGCCTTCCTTCACTAATTCAATGGTCAAATTTTGACTAGTCAATTTTCGTCTAGGTACAATTTGAAATGATGGCGAAGTATTTAATTTTAGTATATTCATATTTTTTTATATTAAAAAAGCCCTACCCAAAAGGATAGGGCTTCCAACCTTAAACAATTATGAAAAAAAACCTATGTTGTTGGCATTAATGCTGTAACGTACTCTGCAATTGCTGGAGCAGTCAATTCATATATCAATTCCTTTTCTTTTGAATTAATTGTAACAGTAAATCCTTGCGAATCAGAACCGCCTACAATTGTCATAATGTCGCATCCATTTTGAGAACCCAAAACGTAAAATTTACCGTTATAATCTTCAATGAAAACAGTTTTTAAAAAACCGCTGTTACCTTGCAATTCATTTCTCAAAGGTAAATCATTACCGGGAATAAAAAAGGTATTAACTCCAACATACTCATTCGTTCTTGTTGCTTCATCGAAAGTGCCAGTTTCAACTATGTTGTTTCCTGTCGCTTTTACTTCAAATCTTGCAATTGAACCTATCGCCATTATAGCAGGTAAATCAACTACGCCTGTAACGGTGTTTTGAACCGTAGCACTTGCGAGATACGGTGCAATACCGATAGCCTTAACCCCTTTCATAGGGGCTTGTCGGCTTATATTTCTTGATTTAGTTAAACTCATAATTATCCGTTATATACAGTGATATATCTTTGGTTTACTGGGAAAGTTTCGGCGTACATCACAGATTTCCAGACTTCATAATCAGCTAAATTGATCCCTCTCTCCATTTCCATTGACTGAGCGTCGCTTGACAAATCAGTTAAGAACATTAAGAAATTTGGGTCGCACATAATTCTAAAACCAACTAATGGAACAAAAACAACTTCATATCCATTGTATGTGAAGTTTCCGTTTACTTCAACAAAATCAGGATTTACAGTTGTAGCTCCTTTGTTTGCAGAAACCATCAACGCTTTATCCTGCAACGGTGCAAAAATTTTATGAATAGTTGTTGAACTTTGAGGAACCGCATCGAAGTGAGTTGTGTACAATTTCAAATATTCAGCAGCTATATTAGCGGCTGTGATAGTTGTAGGCGATAATACTTTTCTATAATCACCCAATCCTGCACCCGGCACTGTTTTGCCATTTGAAATATTGTACAAAATAGTCGAGGGTATAGAGTTGAATTCATTGGTAGGCATTGAAGCAACTAATGTTTTTGCTCCTGCCGTAATTAACCCCTGTCCTGCGCCCGCTGTTAATCCAGCTATCGCCGTTTTTTGAGCCGTTGTAGCACCATTCCAAATTGCTTTTTCAATTCCAGCACCGATTGCGGGTTTGATATTGATTAAAACTTTCTGTTTGTACTCTTCTGAAACAAAATTCATTGCGCCTGCTTTAATTGACTTTTCAAAACGAGTGCCTAACAAGTGATTGTAAGGAACTTTTCCATCAAATTGAAATTTGTTTAAAACAACTTGAGTTGCATAAAGATCGTGATTTGAACCTGAACCATCCATTGTAACTCCATCAACTGAATATGGCTTCATCGAAACTTCTGTAATAGTTTCAGTCACCTCGGCTTTATCTTTAAAACCATCGTTAATATTTACTAAGTTGTTTGCAAGTGTTGGAGCTTCTAAAAAGATTTCGCCAAAGATTTGCTCTACGATTTTTTGGGGAAACTTTGCCCCTACATAAGTATCTGCCATTTTATAATAATTTAATTTCTTGTTTAATAAATTCGATTTGTTCGTCTGTACAAATATCTTTTAGATATTCGTTAATATCTGATTCTCCTAACGCTTCTAAAAAAGTAGCGTATGAAACGCCATTATCAAATGGGTTTACTTTTGTTTCTAAATTTTTTTCTTTTGCCATTTTTTTAAGATTTACGATTTGCTTTCATTTTTTCTTTTCTTGCTTCAATTGAGTTTTCGTCAATTTCAACTGAATTAGGCTTCAAACCTTTTTCAATTTCCGATTTCATCTCTACGATTTCGGCTTTCATTTCAACTTCTTTACTTTCGTATTCAGCTAATTTAGCTTTCAAATCATTGATTTCAGCGTCTTTCTCGTCAATAATTTTTTGTAAATCGGGTTTCGGATCTTCTGGCGACGCTGGAGGTGTTGGGTCTTCAACTACCTTTTCTTTTTCCTCAGCCATAACCACACGAATGTGTGCGTCAATTTCTTCTTTTGTCATTTCTATTTTATTTTCGGTTAATACTGGTGTTAAATATGCTTCGATGGAAAATCCTGTTAATTCTCCTTTTTTCACTTTTTGCCAAACTTCGGGATTGTCAACTTTTTGACCAAGAACCCAATCGCCTTTTTGAACTGACATTCCTATTTCAGTTGCTTTGTCCTTTTCTGGATTTTCAACTATCCAACTCTCAAAACAATACATATCATTTCTGACTTGTTTGTCGTGATTTACAGTGGCTCCGTTATGAGAGTTGTTTTTAAAGAAATTTTGTTGCAAATCTCTAACAGTTTCTTCTGTATAAAATACCATCGCTGGTTCGCCATTTATATTTTTACGTGGAATCAAAACGTTTGGTCGCATTGCGACCGAGTAAATCACTTGCTTTTCATCATCTGAAAACTCTAGTAATTTTTGTTCATTATCAAACATAACTAATTGAGTATCAGAAAGTGCTGGACTTTCAACTGTGGACATTCTGAAAACTCCATCTTCGCCAACCGTATATTTTAATTCGTATTTTTTCATTTTTATACAACGACAAGAAGCCTAACCGATTGACTCGATTAGGCTTCTTTGGTCTTTTAGATTAGTTTTCAACTTCCTAGGGTTTAGCAACGCGCATCTTCACACGTTTTATTTGGAACAAATATAATTAAAAATATATTACACTGTATTTTTTTTTACTAAAACTTTCACATTATTTTGAGCTGCGGTCACATCACTTTCTAAAAGTACCACTTTTAAAGGCGGTTGTTCGACTTGTGCATTCGCAATTGACCTCCCTATTTGATTTTCAGCCGTATTATTAAATGCGACTTGTGGGCTTGCTTGCGTTGGCGCTGATCCTGATGCAATGCTTTGAGAACCACCGCCACTAATTGAACCGCCACCCAAGGCCTGCAACTGTTTATTTGTATTTGAAATAATCGAAGCCGCTCCCAAAACTCCCATACCTATATGAATCCCTGACCAAGGCATACCCAAAGTTAACGGACTTGTTGCATTATCTTTCGATACCGCTTCAACTGTACTAACCGCTAATTTTCCAAGTGCTACTGCTCCCTCCGCTGCAACTATTCCTTTTTGAACTCCTTTATTTTTAGCAAACAAATCTTTTGCCCCTGCAATTGCACTATTGCCTAAACTTTCTAAGGCTTCTTTTTGTGATTTTTTATTATTAAAATTAGAAATGTCAATCGCTTTTTGTTCGTCATAAGAATCAATCATTAAGCTAGTTCGAAATTTTGCGTGTTCTTCCTCTTTTTTGCTTTCTTCCTCGAGTTCTTCTTCTTTTGCTTTTTTGCTTTCGGCTAAAATATCTTGCGCTTCCTGATTGATTTCGTATGCTTTTTGAGCATCGTCTTTTATTTTTTGCAAACGTTTTTTATCATTTTCCTTTTCTAAATCATCCCTTTCTTTTCGCCTTTTATCGTCATCTTCTTTTGCTTTTTGCGCTAATTCCTCTTTCTTTTTGTTAAGCTCTTTTTGCTTTTCAATTTCATCTTTTGCCCTTGCTTCTTGATATATTTTTTTTGATTCTTCAGCACTAAAACGACCCTCTGAAAGTCTTTTATAATGCTCATTTGTCAATTCAATTTCTCTTTTTCGTGCATCCGACAAAGTCGATGCGTTACGCTCTAAGTATCTTTCGTTTTGTTTTATTGATTTATCAGCAAATTCTTTTTGTTTATCTAATAATCGACCCGCTTCCGAAGTAACTCCAACAAAATCCGTTATTGAATTTACAATATTTGAAATGTAGCCACCTAGCTTTCGCATCCATTCAAACGAGTTTGCGAATTTTGTTAACTTATCAAAATTCGCCACCAATAAACCAACGCCAACAACCAAAAGCCCTATACCTGTTGCAGCGATTGCAAATTTCAAGGCTTTGAATCCTGTAGTAGTAGTAGCAACTGAACCTGTAAATACCTTTTGAACCATTGCAGCTAATCCTGTAGCTGCTGTATTTGCTTTTGTCGCAATTGTACTTGTTTGTATCGAAGCTTTTAGAAGTTGCCATTGGTCGCCCAAGTTTGACAAATTTGAAATTGCATCACTAAAAGCCATTGCGGCTTGAACTTTCAATAATTGCTTTTGCGTATCTTCACTTTCAGATCCGAACAAAGACATTCCAGCAGTAACTCCTTGCAGTCCTGTTCCAGCGACTTGTGTAGCCGCACCCAAGGCTCGCATACGTTGGTCGGGATTGAACTGTTGAGCCAAATCATTCGCATATTCCATCTGGTCACGAAGTCCTGCCACAGCTCTAGCGGCTGCAATTGTTTCTTGTGAACTTTCGCCTGTTAATTGGATCTGCCTTTGCAATTCCATATTAGCTTCACGCATTTGAGTACGCAAATTCTTATACTGCTCCGAACTTTGAGCGTTGGCATTTGTAACATTTTCAATCGATGCTCCTAAAGCATTTGTATCTTGTGCGACTGATGCTGCATTACTATCAATTTTAATCCTAACGTTTCTTTCTTCCATTTTAGTCATTTAAAAGAGTTAATTTAGTTTTTCCATTTGTCAAATCAATAGCTGAATCAATCAAACTATATCTTTGCTCGGCTATAATTATATCGTTTTGAGGTCTGAATCCAATAGGTATATTCGATTCGCCTTGTTTTTGATTTGAAAAATTCAAGAAAATTTCATTTGATGGTAAATTCAAATTAAAAGTAGATTCATAAGCGTTGAATAGATTTTCAATAAAATCTTTATAATAATTCAAATACAAACTATCTACTCCTTCGAACTCCTCACCAAAAGACAAAGTCTTGCCATTGGTATAATTCACAAAATTAGCTTCTAAAACCGCTTTTAATTCGATATTATTAATCGTGCTGTATTCAAATCCAACCGTTTGATTTCCTAAACTTTTTTGTTTCAAATAAAATATAGTGAATTCTTCAAATACTGATTTATATCGATTGCCACCATTCGCCTGAACCGTGGCTCCTTCCTTTTCGAACGCTAAACAAGTTCGGACATTATTAAATGTTGAGAAATTAGATTGTTTAATAATTGAATAATCCGTTGACACTTCAAACTTAGTCGGCTTAGTTGGAGTAATAGTTGGATATATCAAACTTCCAAAATACGTTCCATCGCCATAAAGCGATTCGTAATATTTTGATTTTTTATGCGAAAATGAATATTGATTGTACTTATTTGCTTTCTTTTTCGTAATATTTTCTTTGTTCGTAAAAAAAGTATAGTCAACTAATCTTTTTGAATATTCTTGATTTTGCGCCAAAATATCTGATGGCGTTACCCAGTGCATTTCATTATTTTCTTTTCCTGATGCAATAATCGAAATGTTGAAAGTTTTGAAAAATGATTTTAGAAAATCGATAGTTTTTATTTGTGGCAAACAGTCTATTAAATCTATCAAATCACCACCTAACTGACTGCTTGGTGTTGTTAAATTTATCTTGGCTTCATATTTTTTTCGATCAACAAAAGTTACACCAAAGGTCTTTTTTTCTTGACGATAACTTTGAGTTGTGAATATGTCAATACTGGACCAACTGACTAATGTTTCTGGCAATATTTCAAACTTAATATTCAACGTGCCACTTGAAGGAATGTTTCCTTCAAATCCATAACTACCCCCGGGTAACTGCACACCTCTATCGTTTATAAATAAATCGTATTGACTTTTATTGGTCAATATTTCTTCTTTAATTAAAACATTGGTGTCACTATTTATGTATCGAATTTTAACTCTTGTTTCAGTACCATCTAATGAAACTAAGCTGTTAAATCTTACCGAAATATTGAATCCTAATTGCCAATAGTCATTATATAAATCCAACGCACTTGTATTTCGAACTATATTTAAAATCTTGCTATTCACTAAATTTACCCAAAATTTAGGGGCTGCAGGCGGTCGATTATTGTTACTAATTTGATTCAAGTCATCATACGTTCGAAAGGCGATGTTTGAAAATCCTGATAGTTCGTAATTCCCTTTTAAAAGTAAAAGACTTTCCGTGTTGCAATATGCGTATAATTCCGTAATTTCTGGTCGTGATAAAATAGGGCAA
>JAYVIK010000227.1:0-9073 GCA_043770265.1 Flavobacterium sp.
AACATCAGCATTATTTACATCTGGATCTGCAATCATTGGCTCAGCAATTTCATCCAAATCAATAACAACTTCAGCATAATACTTAGCGTTTGCATCTGGCCTTAAAGCTGGTTTTTCGCCTGAAATAATCTCGGCGATTCTCTTATCTGCAATAGCAATCAATCCTTTCAGCACTTGATTTGTGTTGTCCATTCCTTTGTCAATCATAATCTGGATTCGACCTTTCGCCATTTCTAGCGATTCAATTAAGGTATAATCTTCAGAAATACAGATAGAAGCTTTTGCTTTCATTTCTGCAGTCCAATCTGTAAATGTAAAGGCTTGATCGGCATTCAGCGTTCCTAAGTGAACCTCAATTATTCTTCCTTGGAATACATTCTCGCCACCAAATGTTTTAAGCATTTGAGATTGTGTAGCGTGAACCACATCACGGAAATCCATATACCCTTTCATCTCCCCTTTGAAAGTCACCTTCACAGATTCTGGAATTGGCATCGAAGCTTCACCAGTAGCCAATGCAAGCGCCACAGTTCCGGAGTCAGCACCGAAAGCAACCCCTTTAGACATTCTGGTATGAGAGTCACCACCAATGATGATCGCCCACTCGTTTACGGTAATATCATTCAATACTTTGTGAATTACATCCGTCATTGCATGATAAACTCCTTTCGGGTCACGAGCTGTGATCAAACCGAAATCGTTCATAAATTTCATCAATCTAGGAATGTTCGCCTTAGATTTATTATCCCAAACTGAAGCAGTATGACAACCTGATTGGTAAGCACCATCCACAATTGGCGAAATCACAGTAGCCGCCATAGACTCTAATTCCTGAGAAGTCATTAAACCCGTTGTATCTTGTGAACCAACAATATTTACAGTAACACGAACATCAGAACCAGCGTGCAAAATTTTACCAGGAGTAGTTCCAACTGCGTTTTTATTGAATATTTTTTCTACCGCTGTAAGACCTTGTCCTTCGATAGAAACCTCTTTTGACGGAGCATATACAGGCACAATATCAATACCAAGAGTCTTTGATGCAAATGTTTGTAATTTTTTTCCAAAAACAATTGCGTAAGATCCACCAGCTTTTATAAATTCAATTTTCTGTGGTGTGAATGCTTTCGAAATATCAATCAATTCTTTATCTCCGTTATACAATTTCTTGGTTTTTGTATTGATGGTAAGAACTGTACCCGTAGCAACAGAGTACACTTCTTCAAGAATAGGATCACCGCTTTCATTGCGAACAACGTTTCCATTTTCATCCAATTTTTTCACCCAGTTTTTAAGATCCAAACCGATACCACCGGTAACATCTACAGTAGTAAGGAAAATTGGAGAAATACCGTTTGTTCCTGCAACGATTGGAGCAATATTAATAAATGGAACATAAGGACTTGCTTGTTTTCCACTCCAAAGTGCCACGTTGTTTACACCTGACATTCTGGAAGAACCCACACCCATAGTACCTTTTTCAGCGATTAACATCACACTTTTATCCGGATTCGCTGCGGCTAAAGCTTTGATTTCAGATTGTGCTGCTGGAGAAATTAAGCATTTACCGTGCAATTCACGATCTGAACGAGAGTGTGCTTGGTTTCCCGGCGAAAGTAAATCCGTTGAAATATCTCCTTCACCAGCAATAAAAGTAACTACCTTAATTTCTTCTACAATTTCAGGTAATTTAGTAAAGAATTCAGCTTTTGCATAGCTTTCTAAAATAGCTGCTGCTATTTCATTACCGCTTTTAAATGCTGCTTCTAGACGATCTGTATCTGCCTCGTAAAGAAAAACTTGTGTTTTTAAAACTTCCGAAGCTTCTTTTGCAATAACAATATCATCACCTAAAGCTAAATCAAGCAAAACCGCTATAGAAGTCCCACCTTTCATATGCGATAATAATTCTAAAGCAAAAGCAGGTGCAATTTCAGCAACTGCTGACTGACCTAAAACGATTTCCTTTAAAAATTTAGCTTTGACATTAGCAGCAGGCGTAGTTCCTGGAACCACATTATAAATAAAAAATTTAAGAGAATCCTCTCTATATTCGTTATCTAAATCTTTAATTTGATCAATGATTTCGATTAATAAATCGGCTCCATCAATTGGTTTTGGGTGTAACCCTTGACTTTTTCTTTCTTCAATCTCTTGAATGTAATCCTTATAAATGTTCATACTAATGAATTTACAATGTTAATGGCAAATTTCCTTGATTATTTCAAAGTTAAAAAGCCAAAAAGTTAGTTATTTTTTCTTTGTGATGCAAACTTAAGGATTAAAGATGAGAATTTAAAATAATCAGCAAAAGATACCATTTGAAACATTATATTTATAAATAAATAAAATTTAATGCTTTTAATTGAAAAATTATAAGAATAATAAAGATAATTTACAACAATCACTACTTTAGACTACAAAACAATCATTTTAGTTCGTTTTTTGTTTCGCTTTTTTCTAAAATAAAATACTAAATATGTGATATTGTGGGAATCAAAAGGAAAGTTAGTAATTTATGACTAGAAAAACTCCTAAAATTGACTTATTGACAATCATTTCTTCAGTAATTCTTACCCTTTCTCGTCTCAAATATTTTTAAATGAGAAAATGAAATGAAACTTTCGTATATTTGTTCATCAATTTTTTAAATTTATGCCTGAAATAAGTAGATTCTATGGAATAATAATTTATATGTTTTACAATGAACATAATCCACCTCATTTTCACGCAGAATATCAAGAATTTGAGGCTATTATAGAAATTGAAAGCGGAATAATAAAAGGTAAAATTCCTAGACGAGCACTCAAATTAATTTTTGAATGGATGGATTTACATAAAGAAGAATTATTGGGAAATTGGAAAAAAATAGAAGAACGAAAAGCGTTACAAAAAATTGAACCTTTAAATTGAATGGTATGGAATTAATAAAAGTAACAAACGCAAGCTATGTTAAGGATTTTATAATTCATTTTAAATTTAATAATGGCATTGAAAAAGACATCAACCTTGAAACCGAACTTTGGGGCGAGGTATTTGAACCCTTAAAAGATCTAAATTTATTTAAAAACTTTAAATTAAATAAATGGACAATTGAATGGGAAAATGGCGCTGATTTTTCGCCAGAATTTTTAATTAACAAATTTGAAAACTAAAAATAATATTTTGAAAAACTCCTTAAAAATCTAATTTTAAGGAGTTTTTTTAATTTTTAACACAATCTACATTAACTTATCAATAATCATTTCTTCGGTAATTCCCTCAGCATCGGCTTTGTAGTTTTTAATAATTCTATGACGGAGAATTCCCGTAGCAACGGCTTTTACATCTTCGATATCTGGAGAAAATTTTCCATTGAAAGCTGCGTTGGCTTTGGCAGCCAAAATTAAATTCTGCGATGCTCTTGGACCTGCTCCCCAATCGAGATAATTTTTGACAAATTCGTTGGACAAAGAGTTATCTGGTCGAGTTTTACATACTAAAGTAACAGCATATTCAATCACATTATCAGCCACTGGAATCCTGCGAATCAGGTGTTGAAAATCGATAATTTCTTGAGCAGTAAACAATGGATTTATGTTAGAATGCGAATCGGAAGTAGTTCTTTTTACCACCTGAACTTCTTCTTCAAAAGAAGGATAATCCAGTTTGATAGCAAACATAAAACGATCTAATTGCGCTTCGGGCAAAGGATAAGTTCCTTCTTGCTCAATCGGGTTTTGTGTTGCCAAAACAAAATAAGGCAATGACAATTTGTAATTGTGCCCAGCTACAGTAACAGCTCTTTCTTGCATTGCTTCGAGTAAAGACGCTTGCGTTTTTGGAGGCGTTCTATTGATTTCATCAGCAAGAATAATATTTGAAAAAATCGGCCCTTTTATGAATTTGAATTGGCGATTTTCGTCTAATATTTCGCTTCCTAAAATATCCGAAGGCATTAAATCTGGTGTAAATTGTATTCTCTTAAAATCCAATCCCAAAGCCTGTGCCAGCGTATTAACCATCAAAGTTTTTGCCAATCCAGGAACCCCTACTAAAAGCGCGTGTCCTCCAGAAAAAATACAAAGCAAAATTTGATCTACGACCGCATCTTGCCCCACGATGATCTTGGCGATTTCGCTTTTTAATTCGTTCCTTTTTTGAACCAAGTTATGTATTGCTGCTACGTCTGACATATTTGAGGTTAGAAGTTAGAGGTTAGAAGTTAGAGGTTAGAAATTAGAGGTTAGAGGTTAAAAGTTAGAAGCAGTCTTAATACTTAATACTCACATCTTAATACTACTTCTTTAACCAATTGTTTGTAAAAGTACAATCTCTGTACTCGCCACTGACCTTAATATAGGTGTCTTTAATTTTATCATCAAACCATTTTCCAATGGCTTTAATTTGTTTTTCTTTTAAAGCTAATTCTTTAATTTTGATATAATCTTTGGCGTAATCAGCAGTATGAGCATCTATCCTATTAGTGACAGTAATAACCTTAAATTTTTTCTTGCCATTTTGATCTTCATCCAATAAAGGAGAGGAAATCTCATTGTCTTTTAAATTAGAAACCTGACTGTATAAAGCGGGATCCATTTTGGTCAATTCAAAACGTGTATCTTGAGTTTTTGGATTAATTAATGCACCTCCATTGGTTCTAGTCTCTTTTTCGTCGGACATTGTTTTTGCAGCTTGTGAAAAAGTAATTTCCTTATCAATAATTCTTTTTCGGATTAAAGACATTTTTTCTTTTGCCCCTTTCAAATCATCGGTAGTTACAGCCGGTATCAATAAAATATGACGCAATTCTAAATCTTGACCTTTTATTTTTTCCACATAAATGATATGATACCCGAAATCAGTTTCAAATGGAGCAGAAATTTCACCTTCTTGTAAACTAAATGCAACTTCTTTAAATTCTTTTACAAATTGGGTTTTTTTATTCATTTTATAATAACCACCAGTAGCTCTAGAACCCGGATCTTGTGAATATAAAACTGCTTTGGTTGCAAAACTAGATCCTCCTTCTTGCACCTCTTTTTTAAACTCATTCAGCTTGTCAATAACTTTCTGTTTTTCGGAATCCGAAACTTTTGGAGTTACGACAATTTGAGCTACTTCCATTTCGGCGCCAAAAAGCGGCAAATCCGCAATAGGTATTTTTTTGAAAAAATTACGCACTTCCTCAGGTGTGATTTCTACCCCATCAACGATTTTTTTCTGCATTTCGGAAGTCAATTTTTGTTCTTTTAAAATATCAAAGAAATACGTTCTAAATTCTTCCTCAGAATTTTTCTTATAATATTTTACTACTTTATCCATAGAACCTATTTGTTCTACCATATAATTTAGTCTTTCTTCCATCATCGATTTTACCTCTGAATCAGTGACTTTGACACTATCAATAACCGCTTGGTGCGCATACAGCTTATCCTCCATTATTTTACCAAGAATCTGACATCTTGTAATATCTTTTGTAGAACCTCCTTGTGCGCTGATTTCTAATAACGATTTATCTATATCTGAATCCAAAATGATGTAATCGCCCACTTTTGCAATCACACCGTCTATTTTTAGTTTTTTCCAATCTACTTTTTTAATGGTGTCGACGGTATTTTCATTGATGATTTCTTGCGCCATTGCCATTCCACTAGATAATAGTAAAACAAAAAAAGTAAGGGAAATTAAATTATTTATGGATTTCATTTTTGTTAATTTGTAAGAATTATTTTGAAATTATGATTTTATTTTTTCTTGAAACATAATAAAAATGTGATCTGTTTTACTTTAAAATGTGTCAAAAAAAAGAGAATCAAATATACGTTTTAAGAATTAAGAAATATATTTTTTTTACCAAAAACAAAAATAACAATTCAATTATACAATACAAGTTTCAGTAGGAGTATTAACAAAACTTTATAGACATCTTTTGAGTTCTTTTACAAAGATTTATATAGTTTTACACACAACTTATTTTAAAGAATGAAAATAAAAGCACCGTTTTTTTTCTTGTTTTTAGTGTTTCAATTGGGGTTTACACAAACCGAGGAGCTCATACAAGGCAAGGTTATATATGGCGAATTCCCTCTTCAGGGCATAGAAATAGTGAACTTAGTTACCGAAAAAAGCACAATTACCGATACTAATGGTAAATTTAGTATTGTAGCAAAAGTAGAAGATATGCTAGTTTTTGTGTCTGAAAAGTATGATTATAAAAGAGTGCTTTTGGACAAAGAGTTTCTAAAAAAAAACAATTTTACTGTGGTGCTGACACGAAAACCCGAACAACTCGAGGAAGTAGTGGTTTTCAAAATTCCTAGTATCAAATTGAGCAAGGATAAGGAATATGAGCAAGGAAAGAGAGATGAACTAGTTTTAGAAAAAGCAGCAAATCATCCTAAACCCATTGGAGTTTATGACGGAACTTTGATTAACAGCCCTGATTTGATGATGATTGGTGGAATGATTATAAGTTTGTTCGTACAGCCAAAAGAAGGGGCAATGAAAAAGCCTAAAACTGAGTTTAAAGAATTAGCTAAAACAAATTGCACTGAAACTTTTTTTGTAAATTCGTTAAAACTAAAATCAGAAGAGGTAGCCCTATTTCTTGAATTTTGTGACGCTGACCCAAAATCAAAAACGATTTTAGAAAACGCTAATCCTTTGAAATTAATGGATTTTTTGTTTGTTAAAAATACTGAATTCAAGAAATTAGTAGCATTGGAAAAACAATAAAAAAAAGCCATCAAAATTGACAGCTTTCTTGAAATATTAAATCCAAATTGTGAATTTAATTCTTTAAATTTTCCACAAATTGATCAAACAAATAAGAGGAATCGTGAGGTCCCGGACTTGCTTCTGGATGGTATTGAACAGAAAAACAGTTTTTGTTTTTCATTCGCATACCAGCAACTGTGCCATCGTTAAGATGAAGATGCGTGATTTCCATATCAGGATGATGGTCTAATTCTTCTTTATTCACAGCAAAACCATGATTTTGAGAAGTGATTTCACCTTTGCCAGTAATCACATTTTTAACTGGATGATTGATTCCTCGATGTCCGTTGAACATTTTGTAAGTAGAAATTCCGTTTGCTAAAGCAATCACTTGGTGACCCAAACATATTCCGAACAATGGTTTATCGTTGGCAAGAATTTCTTTTGCTACTTCAATTGCACCAAAAAGTGGATCTGGATCTCCAGGCCCATTAGACAAGAAAAAACCATCAGGATTGAAAGCGGCTAATTCTGAATATTTTGAGTCGTAAGGGAAAACTTTAATGTAACAATCTCTTTTAGCCAAGTTCCGGAGAATATTGGTTTTTATTCCTAAATCTAAAGCTGCAATTTTATAGGTTGCATTTTCGTCACCAAAAAAGTATGGTTCCTTGGTAGAAACTTTAGAAGCTAATTCTAAACCTTTCATATCTGGAACTTTTGCTAATGCTAATTTTAACTCTTCGATTGGTGTATCATCAGTGCAAATAACCGAATTCATTGCTCCGTGGTCACGGATGTAACTTACCAATCCGCGAGTATCAACATCAGAAATACAGATCAGGTTTTGTTTGGAGAAATAATCCTCCAAACTTCCTGTAGCATCTTCTCTAGAATAATTGAAGCTAAAATTTTTACAAACCAATCCAGCAATTTTGATACTATCTGATTCGATTTCCTTATCGTTAACTCCGTAGTTTCCAATGTGAGCATTAGTTGCTACCATGATTTGACCATAGTAAGATGGGTCAGTAAATATCTCTTGATACCCTGTCATTCCGGTATTGAAGCATACTTCGCCAAAAGTAGTCCCAGAAATTCCAATAGATTTTCCGTGGAATATAGTTCCATCACTTAATAAAAGAATAGCGCTTTTTCGAGTTGTGTATTTCATTCGTCGTTGTTATTGTTTTTCCCCACCCCAGCTCCTCTCCAAAGGAGAGGGGAGGCGAGATTGAATATATTGTTTGCAAATTTAAATTTAACCGCAAAGATTCACAAAGATTTGCTAAGTCATTTTCGACAAAAAAAAAGGACAAACTAATAAAAGTTTATCCTTAATTTTTTATAAAATGACTATTTTCATCATTATGCTTTTTCCTCGGTTGGAGTTTCATCGTCGTTGTTGGTAACAGGAGCTTCGTCAGTAACTTCAGGAGTGTTTTCAACTTCAGTTATTGTTTCTTCTTCTACCTCTGCAACTATTTCTTCGGCAGGAGCTTCTGCAACTGGAGCTACAACAGCTTCATCCGCTTTCTTAGCTTTTCCACCACGACGGCTTTTTGCTTTTTTAACTTCTTTTTTACCTCCGTTGTAAAGTTCATTGAAATCTACTAGTTCGATCATTGCCATATCAGCATTATCTCCCAAACGATTTCCAACTTTAATGATACGTGTGTATCCACCTGGACGATCACCTACTTTAGCCGCTACATCTCTGAACAAGTCAGTTACTGCATATTTGCTACGTAAGTAAGCAAAGACTATACGACGATTGTGAGTCGTGTCAGCTTTAGATTTTGTTATTAATGGCTCAACAAATTGTTTAAGCGCTTTTGCCTTAGCGACAGTTGTGTTAATACGTTTGTGCTCGATAAGAGAACAAGCCATATTAGCCAACATAGCTTTTCTATGTCCAGTTTGTCTGCTTAAGTGATTGAATTTTTTTCCGTGTCTCATTACTATTTGAAATGTAATCTCGCTTTTGGCGGATTAGATTATTCTTTATCTAATTTGTATTTTGCTAAGTCCATTCCGAAGGTTAAATTCTTAACAGCTACTAGCTCATCTAATTCTGTTAATGATTTTTTACCGAAATTACGGAACTTCATTAAGTCATTTTTATTGAAAGATACTAAGTCTCCAAGAGTATCTACTTCTGCTGCTTTTAAGCAATTTAATGCTCTAACCGATAAGTCCATATCAACAAGCTTAGTTTTAAGCAATTGTCTCATGTGTAATGATTCTTCATCATACGAATCTGTTTGTGCAATTTCATCCGCTTCAAGGGTGATTCTCTCATCAGAGAATAACATAAAGTGGTGAATTAAAACTTTAGCAGCTTCTGTTAAGGCATCTTTTGGATTGATTGAAC
>JAYVIK010000228.1:0-9046 GCA_043770265.1 Flavobacterium sp.
AAAATGATTTTTGTAAAATTATCTGAATTACCTAAAATATCTTCAAAAAGAACCACAACAAAAAACATACAATGTAAAAAAAAGCATAATTAATCTTAGATTCTAAAAAAAAACAATGGATTTATTGATAAATTTAAGATGTGTCCAAATAAATAAAAGATAAATAAAAGCAACAAAAACGTTAATGTTGTGGTGTTGTATAGTAATTTTTAACACAAAATAATCAAACTATACAGATAATATATACTCAACAAGACCTTGCTCGTGATCTAAATTCATTTTTTTACGCAAACGATATCTTTTAATCTCAACACTTCGTAGGGAGATATTAAGTAAAGGTGCAATTTCTTTAGACGAAAGGTTTAATCTAAGGTATGCACATAGCCTTAAATCATTTGGGGTTAATAGAGAATGAGCTTGTTTAATTTTCTTTAAAAAATCTTTGTCAGCACTATCAAATGCCTCCTTGAACACTTTCCAAGAATCCTCTTCTGTAATGTTTTTATTTATAGTTCTAATTACTGATTTTACACTCAAACTGCTCTCTCCAGTAGTCTTCTTTAAATCTTCTTTTATAAAAGCAAGTAACTCATTCTTACTATTTAAACTCATTGATGTAGCTGCCAATTCTTTATTTTTCATATCTACATCAAGAACAAGTTTTTCATTTTCTAACTTCATAAGTTGTTGTTCTATTTCGAGTTCCTTGATTTCTAGCAATCTATTATTTTCTTCAATTAACTTTTCCCTTTGTTTATGATAATAGCTTCTGTAGGCTTTATGTATGTAATAGGAAAGAACAATCAGTAACAGTAAATAAATAAAAAAAGCGAAATTTGTTCTGTAAAATGGTTTGAGAATGGTAAAGGAATAGACAACCGTATTTTCGATAGTAGAATTTGCAAATTTTGCTCTTACCTTAAAAACGTAATCTCCAGAAGACAGATTTTTGAAATTAACAGTTGGCTTTGTGCTCCATTCACTCCATTCATCTTGAAATCCTTCTAAAACATATTGGTATTCTGCTTTTATGTATTTGTTGTATTCTGGTACTGTGTAGTTAAAAGAAATGTTATTTTCACTATAATTAAATTCTCCATCTTTTTTTATAGACCGATTGATTGCTTGTTCACCTAATTTGTTAGTGGTAATTTCAGAAATAGAAACAGAATATTTCACTGAAGCTAAGTCACTTATATTTAATACATAATATCCATCAGTAGTACCTATTAAATAATCAAAATTTGATATTTGAGTGACATTTTCAAAACCAGGCATTGCATTAGTTAAAGAAGCAGGAATGGGTATCACATTTTGCTTAAGCTGATTACTCAGTTTACTCAATGAAAAATAATGAATGTGGTTTTTTGAAAATAACCAAATCTTATTTGAATTATCCACTATCATTTTTCCAGAAGTATATTCGTCTTTTTCAAAAACAGAACTTAATAATAGGTCTTTTTCAAATTGTTTTGTTTTAAAATCTAATTTAAAAACACCTCCCTTATAAGAATAATAGATCACGTTATTAAACTTCACTAAACCTGAATTTTTACCACTTTTTAGAGCAGTATAGCTCGCAATAGAGTTTGATTTTACTAATTTTGAATCCAATTGTAGTCTAAAAACACCCTGCTTTTCATGACTTATATATACCCCATAAGAATTATCAATTTCAAAATATCTTGAAGAGTAATCAAAACGTTTTATTTTGTTTCTGAAAACCCACTGATTATTTACTTTTACTAAAACCGAAATACCATTATAATTTCCTTGAAGCAACAAGTTTCTTTGATTTGGGATAGTTTGTAATTTCCATGTTCCTGACATAGAAAATATATTTTTTGCCGAAGTATCTTCTATAATATAGGTTCCTGAATCATGTCCACAAAATAAAGTACCATCGTATTCAAATAATGACCAAACTTGTCCTTTTGTTCCAGTTAATAATTTGAATGCTTCGTTACTTTTATTTGTTTTGTAAAATAAACCTTGATTAGTTCCGATATAAAGTTTTCCTTGAAACAATTTTGCAGCATAAACAGTTCCTAAATTACCTGTATCGTCGGTACTACTATGTATCGGAGATTGAAGATTCAAACAATTGATTCCGTTATCCGATCCAACCCAAAGATTTTTATCAAAATCTTCAAATAGTGACAAAGCAGTATTGTTTGTCAGTCCCAAGATTTGAGTAATATGATATTTTAATTGACCTTCTTTTGTCAATATATAAATCCCTTTCGAAACTGTACCAACCACAAAACTTCCATCTGATAGCCTGATACTGCTATAAACACTTGTTGAGGCTAATTCATCATCGATAACGGTCGAATATTTCGACAAAACATTATTTGCTAATTTATAAAGACCATTGAATTCTGTTTGAATTAAAAGACCATCTTCCAATGAAAATAAATTAACAATTCTATTTTTTTGAAGAATAAGATTATCAGAAACTAACCTACTTTTTCCACTTTCAATTTCATATAAACCATCGTTAATAGATTGAAAATATATTGAATTATTAGTTTTGTATGATTTTGTGATGCCCTTTTTAGGAGCTACAACTGTAAATGTTCCTTTTTTTGAATCATAAATATAAATTCTATTCAATGATTGAAAAACTACCCATTGATCATAACTTATTATATTCCAAAAGATTTCTTCATTTAAAAATTTACTTTTTAAAGTTTGACTTAGTGAAGTGTATTTCAACCTGCCATTGTCTTGTCGTTTCCAAAAACCAAACTCCATATAACAGCCCGTATAAACTCTATCGCCTATAATTTTTATAGAACGAATTATAGTTTCATTGGGTGAAGGATATATTAACCAACTCGAACCATTAAATTCTAAAAGTCCTTCGTTATTAGCAAAGTAAAGATGATGCTTATTATCTTGAGAAATCATCCAGTTTTGATTTCCACCTTCATAACTTAAAGCTGAATATTTAATTATTGGGGGTAAATCCTGTGAGTAACTTAGTGCAATGTTTAGCAAAAAAAAACAAAAGATAAAACGAAACAATATTTTTTTAAACATTTGAAATGGAAATTAAAATAAATAGCGGTTTAAAATTAAAAAAATAAAACCAAATATAAAATAATAAAGGCACGTTTATTTAAAACGTGCCTTTAAAAAAGAAAACTATAAACTCTAAAAACTATTCTTTAACCATTTTTGAAGTGCTTACTTTGCCGTCAACTTCTGTTGTAACCATATAAACTCCTTTTTTAAGTTCATTTGTTTGCAAAGTAGCACTGTTACTTTTTGGACTTGATTTCAATACTTCTTGTCCTAAAATATTGTAAACAGAAACTCTTTGAATTTCACTGTTAGCTTCAATAGTCAAAATGTTTTTTACAGGATTAGGATACATTTTTACTTTTGCAGTTTCAAATTGTGTAGTTCCTAAAGTGTTTTTGTGTATGTAAAGATTGTCATACCATATAACATTATTTAAGTTACTTGTAACTCCAAATTCGTGCATAATTGGAGAAGCCGTTATTTTAGCAAGATCGCCAGAAGAAAAAGCTTTGTCAAAAGAATACCAAGTTCCTGGTACGGGCGCAGGCGAAAGAGCATTAATATCAATGTTAACTTGTATGTCGTTAGCACCTGCTCCAGTATTAGGAACTATTTTCAAATTAAATACTTTTCCAACCAAATCAGTTCCAGGAAGAATAAAGAAATCTACGTGTATATTGGTAAACCCAGTTAAATTTCTTGAATCTGATGGAAATGTAATACCTTGACAAGCATTTCCTTTGTAGGCTAATACATCATTCCCACTAACCATAGTTGCTTCAATGGCACCACCACCACACCATCCTGCATCTAAATTTATTGGTGAAATATTTGTGTATGCATTACTGTATATAGAAACAACATCAGTAGTTGATCTTGTTGGTGGTGTTGTAGGAGTACCAGTTGGAACAGCTGAAACAACTAAATTTGCTGTTACACTACCAGCTATATAAGGAGAAGATGCGGCTTGATTTGCTGTTATAGTAGATGATCCAGCACCAACGATGGTCACTGTTTTGCCTGAAATAGTTGCAACAGCTGTATTACTACTAGTATATGAGAAAGCGCCAGTACTGTTGCTTGTAGGATCTGTTAAATTAAAAGAAGCATCCCCAACTTTTTTAGCAGGTACGATAAGAGCTCCTATAGTTGGTGTTCCTGCAGGTGGTGGTGTTTTCCAAAAGTAAATATTATCTAAATATACTTTTGAAGAACCAAAAGGAGTACCTACAAATTTAAATTGAAAAATATTAGTTAATGGTAAATTTTGGTTGGTATACTCTGATAATGCGATATCATAAGAATTCCAACCGCTAAGAGTAGGTGTTAGAGTTACTTGTTTTTCACCCGCTCCACTTGCGATTAAATAAACCTCAAAACTTGAGCAATTAGGCGTCCAAATATCAATGTGCAATTTTTCCATTCCTGCAGATACGAGATTTTGACCTGTAAATTGCATTCCCTGATAATTCATATTATCCATAAAATATGCATAATTCGGGTTTGTTGTTACCCCAGTTGGGTTGAAGGTTGTGTTTACAGAGTTAAATCCAGATTGACCCCAGTTCGGATTTAAATCAGTACCCGATAAGTTAGTGTAAGCATCACCGTACACCGATATAACATTAGCTGAAAGCTTAGTTGGAACTGGTGCATTCGTTGTCGGTTGAGAATAGCCTAATGAAGTTATCATTAGTGCAAGTAAAAGCGTAATTTTTTTCATAATGAATTTATTTTGAAAGTTAATTTTCAAATATACTCATTATTTTGGCAATTAAACTTTTACAACACAATATAAAAACTATACAAAATTATTTCTTTCGAAAACGTTAGAGATGAGCTATTTTTAAAGGATTCTTTCCAATAAAATAAAATAAATAATTTTACTGTTTTAAGGATTATGTTGTAGTTATGTTGTAGTATTTTTTTGTTTTTTAATTTAAAAAATGAAATAATAATTCGAAAATTTATGCTTGTTTAACGTTCATAATTGTGTAACTAAAAAAAATGAAGTGATTTAAACTTTTTTCAATAAAATATTTTGTTAGTATTTACATTAATCGTAATATTGCAATATAAAAATATAACAATGGGAGCAACCAAAACAGAACAATTTACAGACCAACAAAATGAATTGGCCATTTTAACCAAGGCATTGGGACATCCAGCACGAATTGCTATAATCGAATACTTACTAAAAGTGGATACTTGCATTTGCGGTGATATCGTCAACGAGTTGCCCTTGGCACAACCAACTATTTCCCAGCATTTGAAGGAACTCAAAAATGCAGGTTTAATCAAAGGAAACTTCGAAGGAACATCGATTTGCTATTGTATCAACGAATTGGGTTTCGAAAAAATAAAAGGCTTTTTCCAAGATGTTGAAAAGCATTTGGAGAAAACTAAAAATCAATGTTGTTAATTGAATTTAAAAGTTAAATTTCTAACTTTTGGTTCTCAAAGACCTAACAGGTTTTAAAAACCTGTTAGGTCTAATTCTTAAAATAGAGCCTTTATATTATTTATTAAAATTCAAAAAATGAAACTATCTCAAGCAAAAAACATCTTAAAGTCGGTAGAAGCGGTAAACTTCTTATTGCCAGACGGAACTTCAGTGCCGGAACATTTTCACGTGACCGAAGTGGGTTTAATCACTAAAAACTTTATCGATTGTGGTGGAACGATTCGAAAAGAAACGGTAGTGAACTTTCAATTATGGGAAGCTAACGATTTTGAACATCGTTTGAAACCGCAAAAATTGCTCAACATCATCGAATTATCCGAAAGGGTTTTGGGTATGCAAGATTTCGAAATAGAAGTGGAATATCAAATACAAACCATCGGGAAATACGATTTGGATTTCAATGGAAGAGACTTTGTTTTACTCAACAAAAAAACAGCTTGCTTAGCTCAAGACCAATGCGGGATTCCTGCTGAAAAACAAAAAGTGAGATTATCGGATATTAAAATCGAACAAAGCTGCTGCACTCCAGGCGGAAGCTGTTGCTAATTTTTAAATATTAAAACCAATATAAATGTCATCAAACAAAACCATCCTTTTACCAGAAATCGAAAATACAATCAACGCTTTAAACTTCGAAAGCATTTCCGGAGAACGAAAAATAATTTTACAACCTCTTTTTGATTTTATTCAAGAAAAAGTAAGCAATGGTCAAGAAATTAGATTAAATCTTATTTGCACACACAATTCTAGAAGAAGTCATTTGTCGCAAGTTTGGGCGCAAACAGCAGCGGCTCATTATAACATTAAAAATGTTTTTTGTTATTCAGGCGGAACAGAAGCTACAGCTATGTTCCCGATGGCGGCCAAAACGCTTGCAAAACAGGGTTTTCAAATCAGAACCATCGCCGAGGGAAATAATCCTGTTTATGCTATAAAATATGCCGAAAACGAGCATCCGATTATTTGTTTTTCGAAAACTTTTGATAATGATTTTAATCCAAAAAGCAATTTTGTAGCTATTATGACTTGTTCCTCTGCCGACCAAGGCTGTCCCTATATTGCTGGTGCTGAAAAACGCATTCCTATTACTTTTGAAGACCCAAAAGCCTTTGACAACACACCGCAACAAGCCGAAAAATACGAGGAAAGAAGCTTGCAAATTGCCACAGAAATGTTCTATGTATTCTCACAAATTAAACAATAAATATGTCAGCAAATAATTGTGCTCCAGCAGTAGGAAGAAAGAAACTAGGTTTTCTTGACCGATTTCTGACACTTTGGATATTCCTGGCAATGGCAATAGGCGTTTTGATTGGGTATTTCATTCCCTCGAGCGGAAATTTCATCAATTCCTTTTCAAGTGGAACCACCAATATTCCTTTGGCAATTGGATTAATTTTAATGATGTATCCACCATTGGCCAAAGTGAAATACGAACAAATGGGCGAAGTGTTCAAAAACACCAAAGTGCTTGGAGCATCCTTATTTTTGAACTGGATTGTAGGTCCAATTTTAATGTTTGCCTTAGCTTTATTATTTTTAAACGGCTATCCAGAATATATGATTGGCGTAATATTAATCGGATTAGCGCGCTGTATTGCGATGGTGGTTGTTTGGAATGATTTGGCCGATGGAAACCGGGAATATGCGGCAGGTTTGATCGCCCTGAACAGTGTTTTTCAGGTGTTGTTATACAGCATTTACGCTTATGTTTTTATAACGATTTTACCACCTTATTTTGGTTATACCGGTTTTGAAGTCAACATCAGTATTGTTCAAATTGCCGAAAGTGTAGGAATCTATCTGGGAATTCCTTTTGCATTAGGAATCATAAGTCGTTATACTTTAATTGCATTGAAAGGTTCATCGTGGTTTGAGACCAAATATGTCTCGTTTATTTCGCCAATAACGATGATTTCTTTATTGTTTACCATTGTTTTAATGTTCAGTTTAAAGGGAGAATTAATCGTGCAAATTCCTTTTGATGTAATGCGAATTGCACTTCCATTGGTTATTTATTTTGTGATAATGTTTGTGATTAGTTTTTTTATTGGAAAGTATTTTGGAGCCGATTATTCGAAAACCACAGCCATAGCTTTTACGGCAACGGGAAATAATTTTGAATTGGCGATTGCGGTTGCCATTGGAGTTTTTGGCATCAATAGTGGACAAGCTTTTGCGGGAGTCATTGGTCCATTGGTAGAGGTTCCTGCCTTAATAGCTTTGGTCAACGTAGCTTTTTGGTTTAGAAAAAAATACTATTCTAAAACCGAATAAATTCAGTCGAAAATGAACATTAGAAATACTGTTTACCCCTTGCTTTTATTTTAGAAGTCAATAAAATCTGGGGTTCATTTTTTTAATATCACAATGCGCTCAAATCTTGGAAGGCAACACCAGCGATAGTGCTTCGCTACCCAATTTGAAAGACAAATTGAGATTGAAAACAGCAAATATTACAGCCAAAGCTTTGGTGGTTTTAGATGCGATTGCCACAGAAGAAAACTTAAAATAAATACATGAAAAAGGCTGTGACTATGAGTATGTCAGCCGGTCTAATATCAAGGATTACAGCATCAAAGATGAAGAAGTTTTGCATCGAATAAAAGCACAAAACAAAGAAGAGATTAGTCTTCAAAGGGTTCATTTGTCTGATGAATACCTTTGAAAAACAATAGAAAAATAAAGAATAAATAGAAAGTACGTTTCGATGCCTGAAAACCGACATCGATTTACGCCCAATATACTACAAAAATGATGATGCCTCGATGGCTCATTTGCATCTTGCTATTTTGGCTTATTGGTTGGTAAATACAGTTCGACACCAACTAAAAAACAAAAAAATAATTGTGAATGGCGTGACCCGAGAGCTTTGCTCGAATCAGCGAAGCAAATAGTAAGAATTGCAAACACTCAAAAAGTGGTTTATAGCACCGCCAAAAAATAAAATGGACGAACTGATAGAGGTCAAAAAATGCAATGAGCCTTCGGATAAACTCAAAGCAATTTATGAAATTCTAAAAATAAAAAATCAACCCTTTACCAAAAAATCCGTAGTACACAAACTGGAAATTAAAAATTACCAATATAGCATTAATAAAGAAAGTCCGGGATGATTAGCTGCAACTTGGGTTAAAGCCACTGATTTTTTTCTTGTAATGACGTTGCAATAAATTAGCCTTAACACCATAATAACTAGCGATGTTACTTATTGTATCTTCTCGCGTTTCGACCTGTACCTTTTAAAAAATCTGAAAGTTCAACGGTTAGTTTTGAACCTTCCGCTACAAAAGAGTAATCACTTTTTACTTCTATAGTTTTTTCTGTTTTGTTACGCCATCTTCGTGTTCGGATGCCTAAATAAACAGCTTTCCCTCGTATGGGAAAGTCTTGTATTAATGCTCATTCGTAAAATCCCTTTGACTCAAATTCATTGATGTCATAATCCTTAGGAAGAATGTTTTTCTAGTCTAAATAAATATACAAACAGTCCTTCTTAGTTTGTAAATTACTCAATTCCTTGAAATCAACAATATCAAAATGAGATAATAG
>JAYVIK010000229.1:0-3249 GCA_043770265.1 Flavobacterium sp.
AGGAGTTTCAGGTCGACATTTTGTTGATTTAAAAATTAGAAATATCCGCAATCACGATAGACTTTCTAATGCTCCAGTAATCAGTTTGAATTCCTTAGGTGCTGATCAACAGCCTACTGATGCTGGTCTCGTTTCAGGTTCCAGTTATCATGGAATAGTCTTCGAAAATATAAATATTGAAGCAAATTCAGCGATGCTTTCAAGTCTTTTCCCTGGGCAGACCGTTGTAAAACAATCATTAAGGGGCACTGCCGTATCCCCATGGGATGGAGGTATTACTTTTGACAATGTTACTTTTAAAGGTGTTTTATTAACAGAGGCCAACTTTGCTACCTATTTTGATTTTAATGGGCCTGGAGCTGGTAATGGAGTTTATCCTAATGATTTTGTTAAAAATATTTTTTTTAAAAATTCAGTAAATTATACTTTAAGTTTAGAAGCCAATACTAATGGCAGAATTAGTTCCAATCCAGGAGTAGAAAAATATACGGCTGGTACTAATGTTATTTTGACGGCTATTCCTAATCCAGGATACGAGTTTGTGAGTTGGAGTGGAGATGCGGCAGGTACTGTCAATCCAATACCAATTGTAATGGATTCAAATAAGGCTATTTCGGCAGTTTTTCAAAAGGCTACTAACTTTATTTTTAATGCGGCAGGATCAGGAAATTGGACTGTGCCTGCTGGCGTTACCAGTATAACATTAAAAGCTTGGAGCGGAGGAGGAGCAGGCGGTTCAACCTTTAAAGATGTAGGAGCAACAGGGAATTTTCGTGGTGGCGGTGGTGCAGGAGGAAGCTATGCCTCAAAAACAATTACTGTTACGCCCGGTGATATTATTAATTTCACTATTGGTAAAGGAGGCGCTGGTTCTGCTCTAGGATTTGCAAATCTGTCTAGCAGTGAATCTGGAGGAAATACTTTTGCTGATATAAATGGTGTTCAAACCGTCGTACAAGCTTTAGGTGGTGTCGGTGGGCAAAATATATCATCAAGTGTTGGTAGTAATGGTACTGGTGGTATAGTACTTACTACTGGAAATATTGGAGATGAAATACGTTTAGGAGGAAATGGTGGTAATGCTGGTGGTATAGCTCCAAACGTAGGAAGCGGATGCGGCGGGGGAAGTGCTGGAACTGATGGTGTGGGTGGTGCTGGACAATCTCTAAATTTGAGCGGAGCTGCAGGTTTAGGCGGTGGCGCAGATGGAGGAAAAGGAACCAATTCTACTACAACTACTCCTTTTAAAGGTGAAGCACCTGGAGGAGGAGGTGCAGGCAGTACAGTTCGAACTACTACTACTGTTAGTACCTTTATTGTTGGTGCTGGTGGTGGTAGTGGTAAGTTTGTTATTGCCATTAATGATAATTTGAATGTTGCTGATATTGATAATATGTCGTACAAGTATATTTACGTTTATCCAAATCCAGTATCAGATAATCTGTATATAAATTCAACCCTTAAGGATATCAAAAAAATTGAAATTATTGATGCAACCGGTAAGGTAGTTTATATTGAAGATGCGTTTGAACAAAATGAAAGCATTGATGTAACTCGTTTTAATAAAGGGTTTTATGTTTTAAAAATTCAAACATTCGATAACGCTATTCACACATCAAAAATTATTATTAAATAACAATACTAGAAATCCAACTAAATACAAATTGCTGTTTAGTTGGATTCTTTGGGTGTTGGAAAATAGAGTCAGGTTTTAACCTCTTAAGGATTAATTCTTCAATACTCTGTTTCGATTTTGTTTTTGCCGCAGATTTCAAAGATTATGATGCATATCTCGAACTTCTGCCTCTTTGTTTGTTAAATAGAAGTTAGTTTTTTTTATATAAATAGTCCCGATTTATTCAGTAAACAAATTAAATGCAGTTTTGTCCACTAATCAAAATACTGATCCATATCATATCAGTAATAAATCACTTCAATGAAAAAATTAATGCTATTTTCAAAACATAGAAATCTTTTTAAACGAAAGAACCCTTTATTTTTTGCTTATTTATTTTTAGCTCTAGCTTTTTTCGGAGCAAGTAAACTGAATGGTCAATCCACTTTGGAAGTCCCTAATCCTTCAAATGCAACTCAAAAAATTATCGTTTACAAAGATGTTCCAAGTCACCCAACTGACGCAGCACTTCAAATAAAACCTTCGGATCGATACAAAATCGAAGTTCGTATTTTGGGAACTACTACTTGGATCCCTGTTTTTGCACATAAAACCTACAATCAAAATGGGGTTGATTTTACTACTGATTTACCGGTAACAGATGGAGGAAATAATCCAAATACAAGCCTTCGGAATTATATAAATTTCACTGCAAAATGGACTCATACGTATGGCAATATCGAAATGACTCCCAATACATCTGTTCAGGTTAGAATAACAAAATTAGATGGAACATCGACCCCACAACCCATTGCAATTACAAAAGCAGCTGCGCATCCTGTGCAAAAAATTGTTGGCACTATCGATACCACTAGTGGTGGTACTGGAGCTGTAATTTTTACCATAGACAAACCGGGTCAAATTGTTATTGATTTTGACGGAGCTATGGATGACTCCAATAAAGGACTCCTGTCATCTACAGCTCAATTAGCTGCTCCTCACGTTCATGCTGTATCTATTTTTGCTAATCCAGTAATGACTGGTAAACCTGCTGAAAGCGGTGATTCTAATGTTTATTATGTAATACCTGGAACTATACCGCCCAGTGACTTAGGGTCGAAAACTACACTGTATTTTCTGCCCGGAGTTCATAATATTGGTCTCAACTTTAAATTATATCCAAACAAACAATATTATTTCCCAGGAGATGCCATTGTATATGGCACATTTAACAATTTGTATTTACCAACTGGCACTGCCACACCAACGGGTAGAAATATTAAAGTGTTTGGTTATGGTACGATAAGTGGTGCTAAACAGTTGCATCCAGCGTATGTTGAATTGGTAGGTGGGGTGGCAACTGATACAGATTTATACAAGAGCATAGAAATAGATGATGGTATTGATGCAATTGTCGAAGGAGTAACCATAGCAGATCCAGCCAACCATTCTTTACATATTTTGCCTGATGGACCCACATTTAATAATTCAAACCCAAAAGTTCCAATGACTTTCGCTAAATGGGTAAAAATAATCAGTTGGAGAGGAAATGGTGACGGCATTGGTTCTTGCCACGAAGTTTCGGACTGCTTTTTTAGAACTAATGATGATGCGGGTTACATTAAAGGCAGTAA